>DXDK01000055.1 GCA_019115545.1 Candidatus Evtepia faecavium | reverse complement strand
CCTCGGGGCGCAGCGCCCCGGGGGGGTGCCTGCCGGCGGCCTCCATTTCTCCTGTGAGAAATGGAGGAAAGAACACCAGAGGGGAGAGTTTCTCCCCTCTGGACTCCCCACTCTGGTCTGGGATATCCTTCGGGGTATCCCTCTTTTTTTGTAGACTGGCCTGCGGCCCTGTATCCACCGTGGGAAGCGGCCCGCCCCCCGGCTGGGCGGGCTGGGAGGCGTGGGTTGGTAGACGGAGGGACAGGGCTGGGAAAATCCAGCCAAAAAATATTCTCCCAAAAGAAAGTTTCCAAATCAGGGCCCGTACCTGGGGCACGAAAAAAACAACAACCGCTCTGCTGCGTCTCTATCCCAAAAGAGGGAGCGAGCCCCAGCGAGCGGTTTTGTTTTTTGGGGTGCAGGGGGGACCCCCCTGCGATTCTTTCCCCCTGCTTTCTTATAAAGAAAGCAGGGCCCCCGCCGGGCAGGCGGGCCCCCCGGGGCGCTGCGCCCCGAGGCGGGTAAAAGCCTGGACCACCCGTAGGGTACCTACTACCGGGGAAGGCCCCCGGCCCCACGTGGCAGGGGATACGCTGCGCCCGCCCTAACGGCACAGCGTACCGATGCCAGCATCCCCTCAGATGCTGAAAAAGAACGGCAGCTCGTTGACCAGCTCGCCGATCTGGGACTCGCCGTAAATGGTGAGTCCCTTCTTTTTCAGCAGCTGGGCGGCCAGGCCGTCCCCCTCCACCAGGGTTTTGGTGAAGGTGCCGTCGTAGATCTGCCCGCAGCCGCAGGAGGGGCTGCGCTCCTTCAGCAAGGCGGCCTTGCAGCGGTAGAGGTCGGCCAGGCGGAGGACCTCCGCCGTGCCCCGGACGAAGGCCTCGGTGACGTCCTCCCCCTCCCGGGTGATCACCCGGTTGCCCTGGCGCTCCGCCGGGGGCCGGGGGGTGGGCAGGCCCCCCAGCTGCTCAGGGCAGACGGGGATGCAGGTGTGCTGCTTCAGCAGCTCCTTCAGCTGGGGGAGCTGGTTGCTGCCCCCGTCGTACCGGCAGCCCACCCCCAGCAGGCAGGCGCTCACCAGCAGGCGCATGGCGGCGCCCCCCTCACTGGCCCAGGGCCTGGGCCCAGGCCTCCTCCCGGAAGCCCACCAGGACCTGGCCGTCGTCCAGCACCAGGATGGGCCGCTTCACCAGCAGCCCGTCGGAGGAGAGCAGGGCGTACTGCTCGGCCTGGCTCATCTCCGGCAGCTTTTTGGACAGGCCCAGGCTGCGGTAGAGCTGGCCGCTGGTGTTGAAGAACTTCTTCAAGGGCAGGCCGCTGGCCCGGTGCCAGGTCTCCAGCTCCTGGAGGCTGGGGTTGTCCTCCTTGATGTCCCGGGGGGTGAAGGGGATGTGGTGCTCCTCCAGCCACTTCTGGGCCTTTTTGCAGGTGGAGCAGCGGGGATAACATAGAAACAGCATGGGTGAAACCTCCTGTGCATGGCGTGGATGGGATACCGTTATCATAGCCAACCCCAGGGGAAATTGCAACCGGCGGGGACAAAAAAGCCCCCGGCCCATTGAAAATCCCGGGGATTTCTGTTACACTGGAACCTGAAAGAATGTCCCCACGCCGCCTCTGCCCTGGAAAGGAGGGGGTTTCATGAAACGAATCAAAACGGCCCTGTCCCTAGTGTGCGCCCTGGCCCTCACCGTCACCCTGCTGGTGGTGCCGTCCTCGGCCTCGGGGAACCTGTTCTTCCTGTCGGTGAACGACACCCTCCCCGCCCAGTCGGCCCAGACCACCCCCATCCAGCACGGGGGCTGGGTCTATGTGCCGGTGAACGTGTTCAGCAGCCGGGTCACCGGCATCAACCTGGGGGTGTACTACGGCATCACGGAGAACGCCGACTCGGTGGTGCTCTACAACCTCTCCGGCCAGACCATGACCTTTGACCTGGCCAACGGCACCGCCACCACCAGTTCGGGAGAGGTCCCCAACCCCAGCCGGGTGGTCCAGCAGAACGGGATCTATTACGTCCCGGCCTATGCCGTGTGCCGGTACTTCGGCCTGACCTATTCCTATTACAGCACCGACTACGGCCCCCTGCTGCGGATCAAGGACGGCAACGCGGTGCTCAGCGACGCCCTCTTCCTCAACTCCGCCGAGTCTATCATGCGCAGCTGGTCCAGCAGCTATGCCCAGGGGTCCTCCCCCAGCGGGGGCGGCAGCGGGAGCAGCTCCAACGGCAACGGCACCACCACCCTCCCCGGGGGGGATTCCGGCGGGAACGGGTCCGGCGGCGGCTCCGCCTCCGGGGGCAACGGCGGCACCAGCGGCGGCGCCGGCTCCAACTCCGGCACCAGCGCGGGCGGGGACAGCGGCACCAACGACACCCCCATCGCCCCGGAGATCCCCGAGGGGGCCGACCCTGCCCCCACCTTCCCCCTGACCCTGGGGGTCCGGGCCTCGGCGGGGGTGGACATCACCGCCACCCTCAACGCCCTGGTGCGGGGCGGGAGCACCGCCGTGGTCTTCTTCCCGGCCGACCAGGTGGCCCAGTGCGCCGACCAGATCCGCCAGGCCGCCGGCCGGGGGCACAAGGTGGGCCTCATCCCCACCGGGGACACCGGGGCGGAGAAAGTGGCCAGCGCCGACGCCGGCAGCCAGGCCCTGGCCGCCGTCCTCCGCCAGGAGACCTGGTTCGTCCTGGGGTGGGACGAGGCTTTGGCCCAGGCGGGCTACCTCTGCTGGACCCCCGGCCTCACCCTGGGCCAGGTGAACAGCGCCACCGCCGCCTACCAGACCCTGGTGGAGGCCGGCGAGGGCCGGGACACCACCCTCCGGGTGCTGGTGGACAGCCAGCAGAGCGGGGGCGCCTTGGCCGGCGTCCTCAGCCAATTGGTCGAGGACGGCGACACCATCCTCTCCCCGCGGGAAACCAGATACTGAATTTTGAGAGGGGCACCCAGGTGGGCGCTGCGTGCGGAACGGCAGCGCACGGGGGTGTCAGGCTGGCGGATTGGCCGGCGGCCCCTCTCAAAATTGGGGGATTGCACCCCGACCCGCGCCGGCAGAGCCGGCACGCTCGGGGTGAGAAGTGTTTTTTGCCCGGCGCAGGTCCGTGCAAAAAACAGATCGGATTTTCTTCCGCCGGCTGCGGCCGGCGGAAGTCTGCCACGCGCCTCAGGCTGGGCAACGGCCTGGGGCGCTGCTTTTTGGGCAAAATCACAAAAATGGGGCAAGGGATGGAAAAATCGCGGAAAAGGCTTGCAATCTGAATTTGGTGTGGTATCATGTTAGTACTTTACCGCGATAGAGTGCTAAACGATGTCCCGGTAACACGAAGACTGTTAGAAATGGAGAGAAGGACCATGAAGAAAGCATTCGCACTGTTCCTGGCAGCCGCCATGTGCTGCACCCTGCTGGCCGGCTGCGGCCAGGAGGAAACCACCCCCGCCGAGGACACCGGCACCACCGCCGCCGAGGGGTCCGACCTGGTCTACGCCGTGGAGGCCGGCAGCGCCGGCGAGGCCGCCGCCAACGAGAAGGGCTGGCAGACCAACGTGGTGGCCTCCCAGGCCGACGCCCTGATGGAAGTGGCCGCCGGCACCTCCGATGCCGCCATCATCGACCTGCTGATGGCCGGCGCCATGATCGGCGAGGGCACCGACTACCCCGACATGATCCACACCGACGAGCTGACCACCGAGGAGTACGGCGTGGGCTGCCGGCCGGATTCTGACCTGACCGACTTCATCAACTACGTCTTCTCCACCGCCTATGCCGACGGCACCATGGAGGAGATCGCCACCACCTACGGCGTCCAGGAGGCTCTGGTGGAGCAGCCCGCCGCCGAGGAGGAGTTCACCCCCGCCGAGGGCGGCGACGTGGCCTATATCCAGGAGAAGGGCACCCTCGTTGTGGGCATCACCGAGTTTGAGCCCATGGACTACAAGGACGAGAACGGCGAGTGGATCGGCTTCGACGCCGACATGGCCAAGCTGGTGGCTGAGGAGCTGGGCGTGGAGATCCAGTTCACCGTCATCGATTGGGACAACAAGATCATGGAACTGGAGTCCCAGAACATCGACGTGGTGTGGAACGGCATGACCCTCACCGACGAGGTCACCAACGCCATGAACTGCACCCGGGCTTATTGCAACAACGCCCAGGTGGTGGTGGTCCCCGGCGAGGCCCAGTAAGGGACACCCCCAAAAAACACAGACCATACGCAAAGGCAGAGAGCCCGCCGCTCTCTGCCTTTGCCCGGCCATAGAAACCAGAAGAGGATGAGGAAACCATGCTTTTGAACGTAACACTGACCCTGCTGGATGGCCTGGGCACCACCGTCCAGATCTTCCTGCTCACCCTGCTCTTTGCCCTGCCCCTGGGGCTGGTGATCGCCTTCGGCTCCATGAGCAAGGTGGCCCCCCTGCGGTGGGTGTGCAACCTGCTGGTGTGGGTGGTGCGGGGCACCCCCCTGATGCTCCAGCTCATCGGGTTCATGTACATCCCCGGGATCTTGGGGCACAACATCTGGGGCGGCGGCGACGTGGGGCGGATGACCGCCACCGTGGTGGCCTTCTCCATCAACTACGCCTGCTACTTCTCCGTGATCTACCGGGGGGGGATCCAGGGCGTCCCCCTGGGCCAGCGGGAGGCCGCCCAGGTGCTGGGCATGACCAAGCGGCAGATCTTCTTCAAGGTGACGTTATTGCAGATGATCAAGCGCATCGTGCCCCCCATGTCCAATGAGATCATCACTTTGGTGAAGGACACCTCCCTGGCCCGGATCATCGCCGTCTACGAGCTGACCTTCACCGGCTACTCCTACATGAAGAGCAGCGGCCTGGTGTGGCCTTTGCTGTACACCGGCGTGTTCTACCTGCTCTTCGTGGGCATCCTCACCCTTCTGTTCAACTTCATCGAGCGCAAGCTCAGCTACTTCCGGTAAGGGGGTTCAGACCATGGCCATCTTAGACGTACAGCACATCGAAAAAAGCTTCGGCAGCACCAAGGTCCTCCGGGACATCAACTTCTCCCTGGCGGAGGGGCAGGTGCTGGCCATCATCGGATCCTCCGGCAGCGGCAAGACCACCCTGCTGCGGTGCCTGAACTTTTTGGAGACCCCGGACAAGGGGACCATCTCCGTGCGGGACGAGGTCCTCTTCGACGCCGCCGACCCCGCCACCCAGCGGGAGGGGGAGATCCGCCGCAAGCGCCTGCACTTCGGCCTGGTGTTCCAGAACTTCAACCTCTTCCCCCAGTACACCGCCCTGGAAAACGTCACCCTGGCCCGGGAGCTGATGGCCAAGGGGGAGAAAACCGGCGAGGACCCCGCCGCCATCCGGGCGGAAGGGGAGCGCCTGCTGGCCCAGATGGGCCTGAAGGACCGCATGGGGAACTATCCCCACCAGCTCTCCGGGGGCCAGCAGCAGCGGGTGGCCATCGCCCGGGCCCTGGCCATGCGGCCGGATATCCTGTGCTTCGACGAGCCCACCTCCGCCCTGGACCCGGAGCTCACCGGGGAAGTCCTCCGGGTGATCCGGGGCCTGGCCGACCAGCACACCACCATGATCATCGTCACCCACGAGATGTCCTTCGCCCGGGACGTGGCCGACCAGGTGATCTTCATGGACGGGGGCGTGGTGGTAGAGGAAGGCCCCCCCGAGGCCGTCTTTGGCAACCCCCAGCAGGAGCGGACGAAGCAGTTTTTGGAAAAGTACCGGGGGGATTGACCCCCCGAAAAAAGCGGCGGGCAGCTTTTTTCCGTCGGCGGAAGTCTGCGACGCTTTTTTGGGTCAAAATCCCCTAACTGGTAGGATTTTTCCCCCAACTGACATACCCAAAGGGGAAATTTTCTGGTAAAATAAAGTGAATAAACGAAACACAGCGGGGTACCCCGCTGTTGTCCATGGGTTTTCCCCATGGACAAGTATGCCCTCCCCTTGCCGGGGGAGGAGGGAGAGAAGGAGGACCTTCCATGAGACAACATTCCGGGAAGAAACGGCTGGGGGCGGTGCTGCTGAGCCTGGCCCTGTGCCTG
>DXDK01000054.1 GCA_019115545.1 Candidatus Evtepia faecavium | reverse complement strand
CCTGCCCCGCCTTCCACCGCCGCAGGGCGGGCACCAGGAACTTGCCGAGGATGGCGCTCACAACGAAGCCCAGCACCACCGCGGCCAGGGTTTTCAGCAGAATGGGATCCATTCCGTTACACCTCCGCAATGTTCTACTTCTGTTCTCTCAAACAGGCAGCATACCGCCCCCTGGAACGGGGGACGGCGCCGCCAAACGCATATTATAACGTACTTTCTCGGAAAAAGGAAGCGATTTCTTCCCGTTCGTCCAGGGGCAGGCGAGCCTCCCCCACTTCCTGGTAGGTCTCATGCCCCTTCCCGGCCAGCAGGATTACATCCCCGGCCCGGCCCATGGCCAGGGCCTGGCGGATGGCCGCCCGGCGGTCTGCCACCCGCACCCAGGCAGAGAATCCCGGGGGGAATCCCGCAGCCACCTGGTCTAGGATGGCCTCCGGGTCCTCGGTACGGGGGTTGTCGGAGGTGAGGATCACCACGTCCGCCAGGGCAGCGGCCACCTCCCCCATCACCGGGCGCTTGGTCCGGTCCCGGTCTCCCCCGCAGCCGAAGAGGCACAGCAGGCGGCACCGGGCGCCGCTCCGGGCGGCGGTGAGGGCCTGCTCCAGGGCGTCGGGGGTGTGGGCGTAGTCGATGAGCACCGTGTAGGGCGCGGGGACGGGGACCACCTCCATCCGCCCCTTCACCCCGGCAGCCGAGCCCAGGGCCTGGGCGACCCCCTCCAGGGGCAGGCCCAGCTCCAGGGCGCAGGCGATGACCCCCAGGGCATTGGACACGGAAAACCGCCCGGGGATGGGCAGGGTCACGGGGCAGCTCCCCTGGGGGGCCGTCACTTGGAAGGCCACCCGGTCGGGGTAGAGCCGCAGGTCCCTGGCCTGGACCTGGGCGGGGGTGGGGTGGATGCCAACGGTCACCGCCGGGCAGGCCACCTGCCGGGCAAACTGCCGGCCGGTGGGGTCGTCCTGGTTGAGAACAGCCCGGCGGCACTGGGCAAAGAGCCGGGCCTTGGCCTGGCGATAGGCCCCCATGGTGCCGTGGAAGTCCAGGTGGTCCCGGGTGAGGTTGGTGAAGATTCCCACCTGGAAGGTGAGGCCCGCCGTCCGCTCCAGGGCCAGGGCGTGGGAGGAGACCTCCATCACCCCGTAGGCGCACCCCGCCGCCGCCATCCGGGCCAGCAGGGCCTGGAGGCTGTAGGCGTCCGGGGTGGTTCTCTGGGCGGGGAGGGCCAGGTCCCCGATGAGGTTCTGGTTGGTGCCGATGAGGCCCACCTTGGCCCCCAGGACCTGTTCCAGCACGGTTTTCAAGAGGTAGGTGGTGGTGGTCTTGCCGTTGGTGCCGGTGACCCCCACCAGGGTCAGCTTTTCCCCGGGGCGGCCGAACCAGTTGGCGGCCATCTGCCCAAAGGCGGCCCGGGGGTTGGGGGACACCAGCCAGGGCCCCTCCCCCGCCGGGGGCCGGGCGCAGAGGACCGCCGCCGCCCCCCTGGCCAGGGCCTGGGGGATGTACCGGCTGCCGTCCTCCCGGGCCCCTGCAAAGGCGGCGAAGAGGCCGCCGGGGGCCAGGGTGCGGGTGTCACAGGTGAGGGACGTGAGGTCCACGTCCCGGCGGATGTGGTCTTCCAGGGGGATGCCCTGGGTCAGTTGGGAAAGCCGCAAAAGGTCCACCTCCATGGGAACCGGGGCTGCCCGGCCCCTTGGGAGGTCGGGCAGCCTGGGTGGATGGCGTCCTTTTCACGTCCTGTTTGTTGTGCTTCCGGAGGGGCGGGGGTTATCCGCCGGCCTCCTCGTCCTCCTCCGAGGGCGGGACCCAGTTGCCGGCCTGGCCGCTGTCCAGCCCGGCGTCCGAGGTGATGTCGTCGGTGAAGTGGACCTCTACAGAGGCCCCCACCTCCACCTCCTCCCCAGGGGCCACCCCCTGGCTGAAGACCCGGCCGGTCTCCCCGGTGCCGGTGGCGTTGAGGTAGAGGCCGGCCTGGGTCAGGGCCGCCTCGGCCTCGGCGTAGGTCATGCCCGACAGGTCGGGCATCTCCACGGTGCCGCTGGGCTTTTCCTGGCCCAGGTAGAGGACGGTGGAGCTGCTCCTGGGCACGGTGCTCCCCGCGGTGGGCATCTGGTCGGTGACCACAGGGCCCTCCCCGCTGAAGCGGACGTTCAGGCCCAACCCGTTGAGGATGGACTGGGCCTCCTCCGCGCTCTCCCCTACCAGGTAGGGGATGGTGACGCCGTTGTCGTTGGTCTCGCTGCCGGAGGCGTCGTAGCCCAGGTAGTCCAGGATGTTGGCGATGAGCTCGCCGCACATGGGGGCGGCCATGTCGCCGCCGCTGATGTAGATGCCGCTGGAGGTTCTGTTCTGGCCGGGGCCGGCGGGCTGGGGCCAGTCGTAGCCCAGCAGGACGATGACCTCGGGGTCATCCGCCGGGGCGCAGCCCAGGAAGGAGACGATGATGTGGTCCTCGCTGTCCAGAGTCTGGGAGGAGCCCGTCTTGCCGGCGATGTGATAGCCGGACACCCGGGCGTTCTTCCCGGTGCCCCCCACGCCGTTGACCACGCTCTCCATATAGGAGCGGACCAGGTCGGAGGTCTCCTGGCTGATCACCTGGCGGACCTCCTGGGGCTCGTGATAGCTCACCACGTTGCCCTCGCTGTCGGTGACCGACTGGACCACATAGGGCTCCATGAGGTGGCCGCCGTTGACCACGGCGGACAGGGCGGTGACCATCTGCACCGGGGTGGTGGTAAAGCGCTGGCCGAAGGAGGCGGTGGCCTGCTCGGTGGGGGCGTTGACGAAGTAGTCCTGGTCCCAGAAGACGCTGTTGCGCTCGCCGGGCAGCTCGATGCCGGTCTTGCTGGTGAAGCCGAAGTTCTCCCAGTACTCGTAGAACTTATCCCCACCCAGCTTCTGGGCGATCTGGATCATGCCCATGTTGCAGGAGTTCATCAGCACCCGGCGGGTGTTCTGGCTGCCGTGGCCGCTCCGGGCGGAGCAGCGGATGGTCCAGCCGCCGATCTCCGTGGCACCGCCGCAGTAGAAGGAGGAGTTGTCGTCGATGACCCCCTCCTCCAGGGCGGCGGCCATGACCACGGGCTTGAAGGTGGAGCCCGGCTCATACTCGGTGTTCAGGCAGCGGTTGCTCCACTGCTCCAGCTGGGCCTGGCTGAGGGCCTGGGCGTACTCCTCCTCGGTGACGGTGGGGCTGTTCTGAAGCTTTGCCAGCTCCGAGGACAGCACCGCGTCCGACACCGTGCTGGGGGAGTTCAGGTCATAGTCCGGGGAGCTGGCCAGGGCCAGCACCGCCCCGGTGTCCGGGTCCATCACCACGCAGAAGCCGCCGTTGATGACATCGAACTTGGCGATGCCCTCCTCCAGGGTCTTCTCGGCGTACATCTGGATGGTGGTGTCAATGGTGGTGTGGACGTCGTAGCCGCTCACCGCGTCCTCATAGCTGGTGTAGGGGGTGAGCAGCTCGGTGCCCCGGGCGTTCTTGCCGGTGATGATCCGCCCGTCCAGGCCGGACAGCTCCGTGTTGTACAGGTTCTCCAGGCCATAGGCCCCCTGGTTGGCCCGGTTCACGAAGCCCACCACCTGGGAGGCCAGGGTGGAATAGGGGTAGTAGCGCTTGGAGTCGTCGGTGAGGTAGATGCAGGTCTCCAGGTCGTTCTCGTCGATGTAAGCCCGGACCTGGTCGGCCACGTCGTCCTCCACCTTCTCCGCCAGGACCTCGTAGGCGGACTTGGTCTTTTGCAGCCGGGCCTCGATCTCGCTGCGGTCGATGTCCAGGATCTGGGAGAGGTTGTCGGCGATGCTCTCGTAGGTGGCCTGGAGCTTGGTCTCCCGCTCGGCCTCGATGATGGCCTGGGAGCGCTCGTTGCCGAACTCATCTTTTTCATCCACCTTCACCGTCTCGGCCACGTCCCGGGGGGAGAGGATCACGTTCTGCACGTCGGCGCTGATGGCCAGCACGTCGCCGTTGGCGTCGTAGATGGTGCCCCGGTTGGCCGAGGAGGTCACCTCCCGGGTCTGCTGGGAGACGGCGCTGTTTTCCAGCGTCTCGTGCTCCACCACCTGAAGCTGCCACAGCCGGCCGAAGAGGACCACGAAGGTCACGATGCCGAAGATGATGGCCAGCCCGGTGATCCGCCGCATGCTTTTGCCGTCCAGGCGGGGGTTGTTCCAGAGGCCGCGCCAGCGGCCGGAGTCTCGATTGGGTGCCATGGTTGCGCTTACACCTGCTTTCTGTATCGTCGATGGCAAGAGGAGGGCGCAAGAATTCCCTCTCACACCCTCCTGTTTTTCTTCCTTATCGTATGGGGCTCACCCTCAGAAATATTCCCGCACCGCGGTGGCCAGCCCTTGGAAGAAGGACGTGACTTGCTGCAGCACGTTCGTCCCCTGGTAATACTCCACGGAGTCGGGCTCCGCCAGTTCCAGGGTATAGCTCTGCCAGGGCTGGATCTGCATCATCTCCCCGCTGGCCAGCAGCTGCTGCTCGATGGCCTGCAGGTCGTAGGCCAGCTCGTACTGGGCGGCCAGCTGGGTCTCCTCGCTCTGGAGTTGGCTGAGGCTGTCCCGCAGTTCCACCACCTGGTCGTTGACCATCACCAGCTGGGCATAGCTGGCCAGGGTGACCACGATCACCAGGGTCACCACCACCAGGGCGAGGATGGCGCCGGGGATCGTCCACCGGCCGGTGCGGGCCAGCCAGCCGGCCGCGCCGCTGCCGGCGGCCTGGGGCGGGGCGGGCGGTTTCTCTCTCTTGGCGCTCTTTTCGATCTTTTCCGTAGGCTTTCGCCGGGGCAGGCGCCACCGCGGTTTCGTGGGGGCCGCCGGGGCGTCCATTTTCAGGGCGGCGGTGCCGTCATAGGCAGCGGGGCCCCGGGTGTCTTTGGCTGTCACGCTTTACTTCACCTTCATCTGGTTGGTTTCCTCGGATGGGTCCAGTTTCTCCGCCAGGCGCAGCTTGGCGCTTCTGGCGCGGGGATTCTCGTCGATCTCCTCCTGACTGGGGAGGATGGGTTTCCGGCTGACCAGGCGCACCTGGGGCCGCTGGCCGCACACACACACGGGGAAGGACGGGGGGCACACGCACCCCTTAGCCGCCGCGGCCAGTTCGCTTTTCACGATGCGGTCCTCCAGGGAGTGGAAGGAGATCACCGCCAGGCGCCCGCCGGGGGCCAGCCGGGGCACCGCCTGCTGGAGCATCCGGGAGACCGAACCCAGCTCGTCGTTGACGGCGATGCGGATGGCCTGGAAGCTTCGCTTGGCCGGGTGCTGCTTTTCCCGCAGGGCGGCGGCGGGCATAGCCCGCCGGATGACCTCCACCAGTTGGCCGGTGGTGGCGATGGGGGCCCGCTCCCGGGCCCGGACGATGGCGCTGGCAATGGCGCCGGCGTGGCGTTCCTCCCCGAACTGGGTGAGGATCCGCCGCAGCTCCTCCCGGGGCCACTGGTTCACCACGGTCCAGGCGGTGAGGGCATCCTCCCGGTCCATGCGCATGTCTAAAGGCGCATCGGTCTGGTAGGAAAACCCCCGTTCCGGGTCGTCCAGTTGGGGGGAGGACACTCCCAGGTCGAACAGCATCCCGTCGGCCTGGGGCACCCCCGCCTGGTCCAGCAGGGCGCCCAGGTCCCCGAAGTTGCCGTGGAGGAAGGTGATCTGCCCCGCCCAGGGGGCCAGGCGGGCCGCTCCCTCTTCTAGGGCCTGGCGGTCCCGGTCGATGCAGATGAGCCGGCCGCCGGCGGTGAGCCGCTTGACGATCTCCTCCGAATGGCCGCCCCGGCCCAGGGTTCCGTCCACATAGGTGCCATCCGGCCGGATGGCCAGCCCCTGGATGCACTCGTCCAGCAGGACCGGGCGGTGGGTATATGCTCCACGCATTGGCATCAAAACTCCTCAGAGGGGCTTGCCCCCTCTGTCAATCCACAAAGAATCCCTCCCGCGCCCCGACCCTGGCTGGGAAACCACCGGGGCCAACGGCGCAGGCGCTGCGCCCCAAGGGGGGCTGCAACTTGTTTTTCATTATAGAGTTCTTCCCTGTAAAAAGCAACTGTTTTTTGCCCTGGGCGGGTTTTTCTCCCTTTTGACCGGAGGGGCCCCCGGCGGTTCCCTTTCTCCGTGTTTTCTGTGAAAAAGTGGGGGAAATGGCGGCTTT
Source organism: Candidatus Evtepia faecavium (assembly GCA_019115545.1). GTDB lineage: Bacteria > Bacillota > Clostridia > Oscillospirales > Oscillospiraceae > Evtepia > Evtepia faecavium. The sequence goes on along the minus strand of DXDK01000054.1, from coordinate 10,866 downwards.
TCCGCCGGTTTCCCCCTGTTTTCCGGCCCTTTCGTCTGGCTTTTCCAGGGCGTTTTCAGAAAAACAGCCGCCCAGGCAAAGGCCTGAGCGGCTGTTTCACTGCAGATCAATCTTCGTCCTCGTCCTCGTCGGCTTCGGCGTCGTACATGGCCCGCCGGGGGGCGGACTGGGGCCGGGCGGAACTGCCGCCGCCGCTGGCCGCACCCAGAGCGGAGCGGAACTTGGCCCGGGAGTGCTTGACCTCGTCATAGGCGTCGGCCACAGCCTCCTCCATGCGGCGGAGGGTGTCCTCGCAGTACTCGCTGGCGGCGGCGCGCAGCATGCGGCACTGCTCCTCGGCCTCGGCCACGATCTCGTCGGCCCGCTTTTCGGCCTCCCGGACGATGGCGTCCTCGTTCACCAGGCGCTTGGCATACTCCTCGGCCTGGTGGCGCAGGTCGTCGGCCTCCCGCTTGGCGGAGGCCACGTAGTCGTTCTTGTTGGCCACCAGGTCCTTGGCCCGCTTGATCTCCACGGGGAGCTCGGCCTTGACATCGTCGATCATGTCAAGGACGCGGTCCCGCTCGATGATGCACTTGTCGTTGTTGAGGGGGGCGTTTTTGGCCTCCTCGATCTCCGTGTACAGGAGGTCCAGTAATTCTTCAATGCTGCCTGCCATTGCGTTCATCGCTCCTTAATGATTTTCCAGTTTCTTTTTTACGTCGTCAATGATTTCCCGGGGGAGGAACTCGTCCAGGTCCGCCCCATAGCGGGCCAGCTCCTTCACCACCGAAGAGCTGAGGTAGGTGTACTTCTCGCTGGAGGGGAAGAACACCGTGTCCAGGTCCGGGTTGATCTTGCCGTTGATCATCGCCATCTGGACTTCCTGTTCAAAGTCAGACACAGCCCGCAGGCCCTTGACCAGGACTTGGGCCCCTTTCTTCTTGGCATAGTCCGCCACAAGGCCGTAGTTGACGTCGAACTCCACGTTGTCCACCTGGATGCTTCTGCGCATGAGGTCGATGCGCTCCTCCGGGGGAAAGAGGCCCCCGTGCTTCTCCGAGTTGACCATCACGCAGACGATGACCTTGTCAAAGGCCAGGGCGGCCCGCTTGATGATGTTGATGTGGCCCAGAGTAACGGGGTCAAAGCTTCCGGGGTAGATTGCGGTCTTCATAAACACTGTTTCCTTTCTCTTCACCCTTCCGGCCGGGCGGGGCCGGGCAGGCGCCGGTACAGGGCGGTGCGGATCTTCCCATACCGGTACTCTTTTTGGAGCCGATAGGGCGGCTGCACCTCCGGCCAGTCCGCAGTCGACCCATTTTCGCAGACTATTATACCATTTTCGGACACGTTGTCAATCGCTGGAATGGTCTCCATGACTTTTTTCAGCAGATCACTGTCGTAAGGCGGGTCCAAAAAGATGAGATCGAAGCTCTCCCGGCTGCGGGTGAGGAAGGCCAGAGCGTCCCCCTGGACCACCGTGGCCCGGTCCTCCAGGCCGGTGAGTTTCAGGTTCTCCCGGATGAGGGCGGCCGCCTCCTTCCGCAGGTCCACAAAGGTGCAGTGGGCCGCCCCCCGGGAGAGGGCCTCGATCCCCAGCTGGCCGGTGCCCCCGAAGAGGTCCAGCACCCGCCTGCCCTCGATTTCAAACTGAATGCTGGAGAAGATGCCCTCCTTCACCCGGTCGGTGGTGGGGCGGGTCTCCAGCCCGGGGAGCTCTTTCAGCCGCCGGCCCCGGGCGCTGCCTGTGATGACGCGCATGTGCCTTCCTCCTCTTTCGTTCTGAAATGCTGGTAGACGGCCTGGGCCGCCTGCCGGGGCAGGACCCCCTCCAGGGCCTGGAGATCGGCCTGCCGGATGGCCTTCACGCTGCCGAAGGCCTTGAGCAGCTGCTTGCGCCGGGTGGGGCCGATGCCCGGGATCTTTTCCAACGTGGAGCCCAGGCCGGTCTTGGTGTGGCGCTTGTGGTGGAACCCCACGGCGGAGCGGTGGGTCTCCTCCTGGATCTGGCCGATGAAGGCGAAGAGGGCGGGGCTGCTCTGGATCCCGATCTCCTCCCCCGCCGGGGTGGCCAGGGCGCGGGTGCGGTGGCGCTCGTCCTTCACCATGCCAAAGACGGGGATGTCCAGGCCGTACTGCGCCAGGGCCCGGCTGGCCACCGCCGCGTGGTTGGCCCCGCCGTCGATGAGCAGCAGGTCCGGCCGGGCGGCGAAGTCCCCGTCCCCTTCTGCCTCGTGGCGGAAGCGCCGGGTGATCACCTGGTCCATGGAGGCGTAATCATCGGGCCCGGCCAGGTCCCGGAGTTTGAAATAGCGATAGGCCCCTTTCTTGGGCCGGCCCTCCTCAAACACCGTCATGGCCGCCACGATGTCCGAGGCGCCGGTGTTGGAGATGTCATAGGCCTCGATCCGCCGGGGCGGGGCGGGCAGGTGCAGCAGCTCGGCCAGCAGGGAGAGGACCTTGGCGGTGCGCTCGGCCCGGGTGGTGAGGCGCTCGCACTCGGTTTTGGCGTTCTCCTGGGCCATGCGGATGAGGTCAGCCTTGGCCCCCCGCTGGGGGGTGACCAGCTCCACCTTCCGCCCGGCCTGGTGGGAGAGCAGCCGGGCCAGGTCGGCCTCCCCCTCCAAATTCTCCGGCAGGAGGATCTGCCGGGGGAGCAGGCCCCGGGGGCTGTAGTACTGCACCAGAAAGGCGGAGAGGATCTCCTCCGCCGGCTCCCCCGCCGTGGGGAAGACCTCCAGGTCCCGGCCGGCCAGCTCGCCCCCCTGAAAGTGGAGCACGGCCACCGCCGAGCGCACGGTGCCGGTGTACAGCCCCAGCACGTCGGTGTCCGCCAGGTAGCTGGCCACCACCTTCTGCCGCTTGCCCAGCAGGGTGATGGCCCGGAGCCGGTCCCGGAGGGCGGCGGCCTTTTCAAACTCCAGCTCCTCCGCGGCGGCCTCCATCTGGGCCCGGAGGTCCCGTTCCACCTCCCCGAACTTCCCCTCCAGCAGGCGGACGGCCTGGTCGATGGCCTGCTGGTGCTGGCTCTGGGGGACCTCCCGGCGGCAATAGCCGTCGCACTGGCCCATGTGGAAGTTCAGGCAAGGCCGCTCCTTCCCCTGGTCCCGGGGGAAGGTCTTCCCGCAGGCGGGGAGCTTCAGGGCACTCCGGAGGGCGTCCAGGATGGCCTGGGTGTCGTGCCGGCCGCCGAAGGGGCCGAAGTACCGGGCCCCGTCGTCGGCCATCTTTCCCTGGAGGGAAAAGCGGGGATAGGGGTCCTTCACCGACAGGCGGATGTAGGGGTAGCCCTTGTCGTCCTTTAATAAAATATTGTACCGGGGCTTGTGGCGCTTGATGAGGGCGTTTTCCAGCACCAGGGCCTCGAACTCCGACCCGGCCACGATGGTGTCGAAGTGGTCGATCTGGGCCACCATGGCCCGGGTCTTTTCGGTGTGGTTGGCCTGGTCGTGGAAGTACTGGCTCACCCGGTTCTTCAGGGCCTTGGCCTTCCCCACGTAGATGACGGTGCCGGAGGCGTCCATCATCAGGTAGACCCCGGGTTTCAGGGGCAGGCTCAGGGCCTTGTCTTTCAGCTGTTCAAAGGTCGTCTCCCCCGCCCCCCTTCCCCAAAGAGCGCAAAAAGCGCCGCAGACGCGGCGCTTTTTCTGCTGAGTTGGCAGTGCAAATCACGGTTTCGCGCTTTCCTCCCCAGAGGGCCGGGGCAAAGCGCACGCTGCCGGTTTCAGTCGGCAAAGTCAGAGCTGATGAGCTCCACCAGGGCGTCCACGGCTTCCTTTTCATCGGTGCCGTCGGCGATGAGGTCGATGGTGCTGCCCTTGATGATACCCAGAGAGAGAACCCCGAGCAGGCTCTTGGCATTGACTCTCTGATCATCCTTCTCCACCCAAATGGTGCTCTTGAACTCGTTTGCCTTCTGAATAAAGAAGGTGGCAGGTCTTGCGTGAAGGCCGACCTGGTTGTTGACCGTTGCCTGCTTGATATACATAGTAGTCCCTCCCAATTTCTTTCCCTATTGCTACTTTAAGAATAGCAAATTTCCCCCGTTCCGTCAATGCTATTTTTCATGTCATTCCACAGAAATTAGGGGATTTTTTTCATTGTGGTTTGTACAGCCTCAAAAAGGGTTCCTTTGGGCCCTTTTTCCGCCGTCCTGTGCAGTTTTACTAAGCCGCAGGGGGAAAATTTGTCAGGAATGAAACCATCTGTCCCGACTTTCCCTGGGGCGCGCCCCCATAGGGGGCGGCCTGCCCCGGAACCCGGGGCCCTTTTTCCGGCGCCGGCCGGAAACTTAGGATGATTATACTAGACCCGGGGGGCGGTGTCAACACAAAGCGCCCCGCCGCCTCAGTCCGCCGCCGGCCGGCGGCTGGGCGGGGCCATTCGGTGGGCCATGCGCAGGAAGAGCAGTCCCCCCAGGAAGAGCAGGGCCAGCAGGCCGATGGCGATGTTGATGGTCCCGCCGGCGAACTTCACCCACGCGATCACCGCCGAGCCCAGGAAGGAGGCCCCCTTGCAGAAGATGTCGTAGATGCCAAAGTATTCCCCCGAATTCTCCGGGGGGATGATCTTGGAGAAGTAACTCCGGGACAGGGACTGGATGGACCCCTGGAACATCCCCACCCCGAAGGCCATGATGCCAAACTGCACCAGGCTCTGGAGGGTCAGGGCATAGAGGCAGACGCAGAGGTAGCCCAGGATGCACACCGTCAGCAGGGTCACCGTGCTGTGCCGCCGGGACAGCCGGGCAAACATCAGGGCGAACACCCAGGCCACCACCTGGGTGGCCAGCAGCACGATCACCTGCCCCACGGTGCTCAGCCCCAGGTCGGTGCCGATGTTGATGCAGTTGTCGATGATGGTGCCCACCCCGTCGATGTACAGGAAGAAGGCCAGCAGGAAGAAGAACACCTTCCGGTCCTCCCGGGCGATGCGCTTCAGGGTCCGGCCGATCTTCCGAAAGGCCGCCGCCACGGCGTGGGGCTGGGGCTGGGTGTAGTTCTCCTGCCGGTAGTGCCGCAGCAGGGGGAGGGTGACCAGCAGCCACCACAGGGCGGTGATGGCAAAGCCCGCCATTCGGGAGACAAAACCCGGCAGCAGCCCCGCCATGTCCGGCCCCAGCACATAGAACACCAGGGCGGCCAGGAAGGGAATGCAGGAGCCGAGGTACCCCCAGGCGTAGCCGTAGGAGGAGACCTCGTCCATCCGTTCCTGGGTGGTGATGTCGTTGAGCATGGAGTCGTAAAAGGTGAGGGAGCAGGAATAGGCCACCTTCCCCAGGAGGAAGAGCACCAGAAACAGCAGCCACCCCGTGGCAAAGCCGTTGAGGATGCACCCGCCCACCCCCAGGAACACGCTGGTGCGGAAGAAGATCTTTTTCTTCTCCCGGCGGTCGGAGAGGGCCCCGCACACCGGCCCCAGCAGGGCCACCGCCACGGTGACCAGCGCCACCCCCAGGGCCCACACCCCGGTGGCGTCGCCGGCGCTCAGCTTCCCCGGCCCCTCCCCCACCGCCAGGGCCTTGAACCAAATGGGGATCAGGGAGCAGGAGAGCATGGTGAAGGCGGAATTGCCCACGTCATAGAGGACCCAGGCAAATTCCCGCTCCGTGAGGCCTCGGAAGGGCCCTCGCCCCTTCAGGGCCAGGAACAGGCCCCTCACGCGCCGCCTCCCTTCACCCCTTCAAAGTTGTACTGGAAGGGTTCCGGCAGGGGGGCTTTCCCCGCCCGGTAGGCGTCAAAGTCCTGGAGGAACTGGAGGGCCCGGTCCCGGGCCAGGTCGTAGAGGGACCGGAGCCTGGTATCGCTTTCCACACAGCGGGGATCGCCGTCCGGGCAGATCACCAGGTCCTCCAGCCCCTGCCCGGGCCCGGCTGCCCGCAGGGCGGCGGTGAGCAGGCGCCGCTTCCCCGCCGTCCGGGCCATCAGCAGGTGGTGGTAGAAGACCATGCTGTCCAGAGCCTTCCTCACCTGCCGGTCCGTCACCACGGGGTAGAAAGGGGCAATGACTTCGGCGTTCTCGAGGGTGGCCTGGATGTGGCCGGTTTGGTCATAGGTCGCCGGGTCCAGCCCGTCGGCCACCATCAGGCTCCGGTCAAACTCCACCTCGATCTTCGTGTGGGTCAGGTCGCCAACCGCCGCTGTCCCGTTGACATAGGGGTGGCAGGTCATGTCCAGGGCAAAGTGGTTGAGCACCCCATAGGCATAGGCCAGGGCCGCTTCCGGGCGCTGGCTCTCCCGGATCACCTGGCAGGCATGGCGGAAGAACCCCCGCCCTGGCCGGCCATGTAAGAGGTGCCCCACCGCCTTCACCGGGTGGGAGGACAGGGGGTGGTAGTAGAACAGAATGTCCGGCCCGTGCAGGCCGATCAGGTAGAGCGCCGGCCAGGCTTCCACAGCTTCCCGCTGCGGGCCGCTTAGGGCCTGCCGGACCTGCTGACCCAGACGGTAGTGTGCATAGGTCGATGGCATGGGTTTCCTCCTCTTTTCTCGCGCGAACGTTTCTTTTTAAGGATAGCAGTGGCATGTAAAATTTGGAACCTGGGATTGGTAAAGATCCGGTCAAAGGCTTCCCCTGACAGACCGAGGACCCGCTGCGGGCGCAGGCCGCTCCGCAGCGGGTCCTTGGGGTTCTCTTACGCCTGGGAACTCATTTCAGGTCCACGATGGTGACCCCATCCTCCCCCTCGCCAAACCGGCCCAGGCGGAAGGAGGCCACCCCTTTGCACCGTTTCAGGTAGGTGTGAACGGCTTTGCGCACCGCGCCGGTACCCTTGCCGTGGATCACCGTGACCTGGGTGAGGTTGCTCACCACGGCCCGGTCGATGAACTGGGCCAGGGTGAGCTCGGCCTCGTCGGTGGTCATGCCCCGCAGGTCCACCTCGGCCTTGGCCCCCAGGGAGCGGAGCTTGTGCTCGGTGCGCTGGATGTACTGCCGGGCCTGTTTCTGGGTCTGGGTCTCCCCTTCCACCACCCGGACCTCCTCCTGCTTGGCGGTGATGCGCAGGATCCCCGCCTGGAGCTGGAGGACCCCGTCCTTGTTCACCGACAGGACGGTGGCTTGGGTGCCGGTTTTCAGAATGGTCACCGTGTCCCCCTTCTTGGCCGGGCGGAGCATGGGGGGCTGCTGGACCTGGGGGCGGGCCCCCAGTTTGTCCTCGGCCTCGTTGAGGCGGTGGCGCAGGCCGGCCCGCTGGTCGTTCACCGCCTGCCAGTCCTGCTCCTTCTTGGCCTTCTTGCGCATGTCGCTGAGCTCGTGGAAGACCTCGTCGGCGGTGCGGCGGGCCTCCTCCAGGATGGCCCGGGCCTCCGCCTTGGCGGCGGCCTCGGCCTTTTCCTTCTCCTTGGCCAGGGCGTCCCGGTACTCCTGGGCTTTGGCGGCGGCCTGCTCCATCTCCCGGCGGAGCTGGGCGGCCTGGCGCTGCTCCTTTTCCATCTCCTGGCGCTGCTGGTCCAGCTTGGTGAGCACGTCCTCGAAGCGGACGTTCTCCGCGCTCACCCGGGCGGCGGCGGCCTGGATGATCTCCTCCGGCAGGCCCAGCCGCTGGGAGATGGCAAAGGCGTTGGACTTCCCCGGGATGCCCACCAGCAGGCGGTAGGTGGGGGCCAGGGTCTCCACGTCAAACTCGCAGGAGGCGTTCTCCACCCCCGGGGTGGTCATGGCGTAGACCTTCAGCTCGGCGTAGTGGGTGGTGGCGGCCACCAGGGCCCCCAAGCCCCGGGCGTGCTCGATGATGGCGGCGGCCAGGGCGGCCCCCTCCACGGGGTCGGTGCCGCCCCCCAGCTCGTCGAAGAGGATGAGGGTGTCCCCGTCGGTCTCTTGGAGCATGCCCACGATGTTGCTCATGTGGGAGGAGAAGGTGGACAGGGACTGGGCGATGGACTGCTCGTCCCCGATGTCCGCCAGCACCCGCTGGCACACCCGGACGGTGCTCCCGTCCCCCACGGGGATGTGGAGGCCGCACTGGGCCATGAGGGTGAGCAGGCCGATGGTCTTTAAGGTGACCGTCTTGCCGCCGGTGTTGGGGCCGGTGATCACCAGGGTGTCGTAGCGCTCCCCCAGGCCCAGGTCGTTGGCCACCGCCGTCTTGGGGTCCAGGAGGGGGTGGCGGGCCTGGCGGAAGAAGAGGTGCTTTCTGGACAGGGCGGGCTCCATGCCGTGCATCCGCACGGAGAGCTTTCCCCGGGCGAAGATGGTGTCCAGGCGGATGAGCAGGTCGTAGTCCATGGAGATGTCCTCCCGGAAGGAGGCGGCCTCGGCGGAGAGCTCGGCCAGGATGCGGTCGATCTCCTTCTCCTCCTTGGCCTGGAGCTCTCGCAGCTCGTTGTTGGCCTTCACCACCCCCATGGGCTCGATGAAGAAGGTGGAGCCCGAGCCGGACAGGTCGTGGACCAGGCCGGGGATCTCGTTTTTGAACTCCGACTTCACCGGCACCACGTACCGCCCCGAGCGCTGGGTGATGATGTTCTCCTGGAGGTACTTGGACTGGGAGGAGGAGAGGATCCGCTGCAGAATGTCCCGCACCTTGCTCTCCGTGGCCCGCATGTGCCGGCGGATGGAGGCCAGCTCGGGGCTGGCCGAGTCGGCCAGCTCCCCGTCCCCCACGATGGAGCCGGTGATCTTGTCCTCCAGGAAGCGGTTGGGCTTCAGGGCCCGGAAGAGGACGTCGATGGGGGTCTTGTTCTCCTCGTCGCCCTCGCCATAGTCCTTGGCGGCGCGGGCGGCAGCCAGGACGGCGGCGATGTCCAGCAGCTCCCGGGTGTTCAGGCTGCCCCCCATGTCCGCCCGCTGGAGGGAGCCGGCCACCGGCTTCACCCCGGAAAAGGAGGGGCTGCCCCGGAGGACCATCTTGTCCACCGCGGCGGTGGTCTCCTTGAGGCGCTGGGCCACCTCTTCGGGGTCGGTCTCCGGCCGCAGGCGGCGGGCCCGGTCCTTGCCCTCCTCCGTGACTGCCTGGTCGGCCAGCAGTTCCAGCACCCGGGGGAGCTCTAAGGTTTCCATGGATTTTTCAAACAGATCCGTCATGGGATCCCTCCTATGTATCAACAGAAAGTTTCGCGCCCGCTGGGCCGGGCTGGAAAAAGCGGGGCATGGCAGCTACCGGGGCAGGCGTTTGTAGTAGTCCAGCGTCCGGAAGCCCCGCTCCTGCTGGGTCATGAGGAAGGCCTCCGTGGCCTGGCCCAGCTGGCGCAGGTCCCCCTCCGGCAGGGCGAAGGAGAAGAGCTTCTTTGGGGGGCACCCCACAATGTACCGGGCCCCGGCCAGGGCCCCCGGGGAGAGGGGCATGGACACCCCGCCCCCCACCTGCCCCCGGCAGCGGGCGCAGTGGAGGATCCCCTGGGAGAGGTTCCACCGGGGCTGGTCCGGCTCCGGCGCGCCGCAGACGGCGCAGGCGTCCAGCATGGGGGCATAGCCGGTGAGGCAGAGGAGCTTCAGCTCAAAGGCCGCCTTCACCAGGGCCCGGGGCTTCTTCAGCGTGTCCAGGGCATAGAGGGAGTTGAGCAGCAGGGAGAGCAATTCCGGCACGGCCTCCCCCTCCTGGGCGGTGGCCTCGGTGACCTCGGCAAAATAGGACGCCAGGGCCAGGTCCTCCAGGTCCTGGCGCACCGACCAGAACTGCTCCAGGGGGTCTGCCTCGTTGAGGGTGATGAACTCCCCCCGTTCATAGAGGGTCATCTCCGAGTAGACCAGCAGCTGGCTGGCGGCGGTGAGTTTGCTGTTCTTCCGGCGGCAGCCCCGGGCCTTCACGGTGCGCTTCCCCAGGTCCCGGGTGAGGACGGTGAGGATCTTGTCCGCCTCCTTATAATTGGTCTCCCGCAGGACGATCCCCTGGGTGGTCAGGCGCATGGTCTCCCCCTCTCTGCCGGGCCTGGCGCTGTTCCCGGCGGGCCTGCCGCTGGGCCAGGCAATAGAGCTCCGGCAGGCCGGTCTGCATAAACAGCTTCCACAGTTGTCTGGATGTCATGGGCGTGTCCTCCTGTCCTTGGCTTCCTCTTAGCCTGACTGGGGAGGGTGGCGTTTATACGCGGTAAATTCTGACGCACGCCCAGCTCGCTGCCCCATTATACCATTCTCCCGGCCCGATTGCAATTTGAAAAGGGGGCGCCCCAGGCCACAGCCCAGGGCGCCGGAACTTCAGGCTTCCTCCTCCGCCGGGGCCACATAGGCGCTGTGGAACCGCTGGAGGAGGGTGGCCACCTGGGCCCGGGTGGCGGTGCCGGCGGGGTCTAAGATGTTGTTCTCCTTCCCCTGGATGAGGCCATTGGCGCTGGCCCAGGCCAGGGGTGTCCGGGCGTACTCCTGGATCTGCTCCCAGTCGGTGAACTGGAACAGGTTCCCCTGCTGGGACACGTCCCACTTCTTCCAGGCGGCGTAGCGGTAGAGAATGGCCGCCATCTGCTGCCGGGTCACCGGGGCGTCGGGGGAGAAGGTGGTCTCCGTGATCCCCTTGACGATGCCGTTCCAGGCCGCCCAGGCGATGGGCTGAGCATAGTACAGCTCCGGGTCCACGTCGGTGAAGGGGCTCCAGCCTCCCCCTTGCGGGCTGCCCTCCATACGGTAGAGAATGGTCACCAGCATCCCCCGGGTGGTGGCATTCTCTGGGGAGAAAGCAGCCTCTGCGGTGCCGTTCATCAGGCCGTAGGCATAGACGTAGTAAACACTGTCATAGTACCAGTCGTCTTCTGACACATCGTCGAAGGGGAATGGAGGCCACTCAGGAGTGGCCTCCTCCGGGACCATGGTCCCGGACACCGTGACATTTCCGGCGGGCATGGAGAAGGTGTAGATCCCCTCCCCCATGTCTTTCACGGAGACCGTCCCCGGGGCCAAGGCGTCGCTGGTGACGGTGAGGGTGTCCACCAGGTATCCCTCCGCCGGTTTCGT
>DXDK01000053.1 GCA_019115545.1 Candidatus Evtepia faecavium | reverse complement strand
CCACCATCACCTTCCAGAACTACTTCCGGCTCTACGACAAGCTCTCCGGCATGACCGGCACCGCCATGACCGAGGCGGAGGAGTTCGGCACCATTTATAACCTGGACATTGTGGAGATCCCCACCAACAAGCCCAACCAGCGGGTGGACCACCACGACGTGGTGTACAAGACCGAGGCCGGCAAGTACCGGGCGGTGATCCAGCAGATCAAGGAGTGCCACGCCAAGGGCCAGCCGGTGCTGGTGGGCACCGTGTCCATCGAGAAGAACGAGCACCTGAGCGCCCTGCTGGCCCGGGAGGGCATCGCCCACAGCCTCCTCAACGCCAAGAACCATGAGAAGGAGGCCGAGATCGTGGCCCAGGCGGGCAAGTTCGGCGCCGTCACCGTGGCCACCAACATGGCCGGCCGTGGTACCGACATCATGCTGGGGGGCAACGCGGAGTTTCTGGCCAAGAACGACCTGCGGAAGGCCGGCCTGTCCGACGAGATGATCGCCGAGGCCACCGGCTTTGCCGAGACCGACAATGAGGAGATCCTGAACGCCCGGAAGATGTTCTCCGAGGCCGAGGCCCGGCACAAGGAGGCGCTGGCCCCCGAGGCGGAGAAGGTCCGCCAGGCCGGCGGCCTGTTCATCCTGGGCACCGAGCGCCACGAGTCCCGCCGCATCGACAACCAGCTCCGGGGCCGTTCCGGCCGCCAGGGGGACCCCGGCGAGAGCCGTTTCTTCCTCTCCCTGGAGGACGACATCATGCGCCTGTTCGGCACCGAGCGGATGCAGAAGATGATGGAGACCCTGAAGATCGACGACGACACCCCCATCGACGCCAAGGTCCTCTCCGGGGCCATTGAGAACGCCCAGAAGAAGGTGGAGTCCAAGAACTTCCAGGCCCGGAAGAATACCCTGGAGTACGACGACGTGATGAACGTCCAGCGTGAGATCATCTATAAGCAGCGCCGCCAGGTGCTGGACGGGGAGAACATGGGTCCCCTCATCCGCAACATGATCCACCGCTGGATCGAGGAATCCGTCCACGGCCACCTGGGGGAGCACAAGCACCTCACCGCCGAGGGCTGGCAGATGGCCAGCGAGCCCTTCCGGGGCCTCTTCTTCCCCGCCGAGCAGTTCCAGTTCACCGACGAGGAGCTGGCCTCCAAGAGCCCCGACGCCCTGGTGGAGCAGCTCAACGAGACCGCCCTGGCCGTCTACAACGCCAAGGAGGAATCCCTGGGCGAGGAACTCATGCGGGAGCTGGAGCGGGTCATGATGCTCCGGGTGGTGGACGAGTACTGGATGGACCACATCGATGCCATGGAAGAGCTGAAGAAGGGCATCCAGCTGCGGGCCTATGCCCAGACCAATCCCGTGGACGCCTATAAGAAGGAAGGCTTCGAGATGTTCGAGGCCATGGTCCAGGCCATCCAGGAGGAGACCATCCGCCGCATCGTGGTGGCCCGGGTCCAGACCAACGAGGTCCGCCGGGAGCGGGTGGCCAAGGTCACCGGCGAGTCCGGCGGCAGCGAGGAGCCCCAGAAGAAGGCCCCCGTGCGCAAGACCATCAAGATCGGCCCCAACGACCCCTGCCCCTGCGGCAGCGGCAAGAAATACAAGAAGTGCTGCTACCTCAAGGACAAGGCCGCCCAGGGCCAGTGATCCGGGAGGCGCCCATGTCCTTTACCAAGCAGAACCAAAACGGGGTGGTCTTTCACACCGCCGACGCCTTCACCGCCGCCGGGGGGGTGGCCCACGGCTTTGCCACCCGGCTGGGGGGCGTGAGCACCGGGCCCTATGCCCAGCTGAACCTGGGCATCACCCGCCCCGATGAGCGGGACGCCGTCCGGGAGAACTACCGCCGCTTCTGCGCCGCCATCGGCGCCGATGTCAACCGCCTGGTGATGACCCACCAGGTCCACGAGGACGAGATCCGGGTGGCCTCCGCCGCCGACATCCTCCCCGACCTGCTGGACCCCATCGAGTACCGGGTGGACGGCTTGGTCACCGACGAGCCCGGCCTCTGCCTCACCATCTACTACGCCGACTGCATCCCCGTCCTCCTCTATGACCCGGTGCGGCGGGCCATCGCCGCCGTCCACTCCGGCTGGCGGGGGACCAGCCTGGGCATCGCCCCCAAGGCCGTCCGGAAGATGGCCGCCCTCTACGGCAGCCGCCCGGAGGACGTCCTGGCCGCCATCGGCCCGGGGATCGGCCCCTGCTGTTTCGAGACCCACGACGACGTCCCCTCCGCCCTGGAGGACCGGCTGGGCCCGGAGGTCCGGCCCTTCTGCCGCCCCCTGGACCGGCCGGCGGGGAAGTTCTCCGTGGACCTCAAGGGGATCATCGCCTGGGAACTGCGCCAGGCCGGCCTGCCGGCGGAGCACATCGACACCCTGCCCCTGTGCACCGCCTGTCACCCGGAGCTCTACTGGTCCCACCGGAAGATGGGGGACCAGCGGGGGAACCACGGCGCCATGATCATGCTGAAACCCTGATTTCCTTCCGGGTTTGAAACGGACAGCAAACCCGCAGCCTTTTGCGGGGGATGCCCCGTGCCCGATCCATTGTTAAGCAAAGGAGTCGATCGTCCCGTGCACAAGCGATTCTTTTCCGAACAAAACTTTTACCGTCTCCGGCGGAAGCGGCAGAGACGGCGGCAGAAGCGGGAGGAAGCCCATGCCGCCCATCCCTGGCGGACTTCCGTGCCCTTTTTGTGCCTCAGCGGGGTGGTGCTGGCGGTGTCGGTGACGGCGGCCTCCTGCACCCTGTGCTACCAGGTGGAGTCCCAGGGCCAGCCCCTGGCCTTCTTCCAGGACGCGGCCACCTATGACCAGGCCGTGGCCCAAGCGGAGAGCCGGGCTTCCCAGATCCTCTCCTCCCCGGTGTCCCTCACCCAGGACCTCTCCCTCACCACCACCCTGGCCCCCAAGGACCGGATCGAGGGCCTGTCCGGGGTCACCGGCTCCATCCTGGAGAGCATCCCCCAGCTGGACCACGTGTACACCCTCACCGTGGACGGCACCCTGGTGGGGGTCAACGCCGACGCCGACGTGATCACCCAGGCCCTGAACCTGGTGAAGGAGCACTACACCACCGCCGAGACCCGCTCCCTGTACATCGAGAGCCAGGTGGACATCCAGTACCAGTACCTCCCCGCGGGCACCCAGACGGCCTCCGCCGAGGAGATGGCCCAGGCCATGCTGGCCGCCTCCCCCCGGACCTTTGACTACACCGTCCAGGAGGGGGACACCCTGGAGTCCGTCACCGAGCTGTTCTCCATGACCGAGGAGCGCTTCCGGGAACTCAACCCCGGCCTCACCCTCACCACCGAGGTCACCCTGGCCTCCAGCCCCCTGGACGAGGACCCGGGGGAGGAGCCGGCGGAGGCCCCGGCGGAGGACGCCGCCGCCCCCACCGAGGACGGCGGGGACAGCGCCCCCGCGGAGGACAGCCAGGACGCCCAGGAGACCGAGACCCCGGCAGAGGAGCCGGCCACCATCGACCTGGCCGACCTGCTGGGGGACCAGGTCACCACCCCTCTGGAGGAGGGGAGCACCATCACCATCGAGCAGAACTGCCCCCTGCT
>DXDK01000052.1 GCA_019115545.1 Candidatus Evtepia faecavium | reverse complement strand
GGCAGCGGCGGGACCCTGGTCACAGTGGCCGCCGACGGCACCCCCTATGGGGATCTCACCCTGGAGGGCCAGCCCATGGCCCTGTCCGCCCAGGGGCACGACGTGGCCCTGCTGACCACCGGGGAGATCATCACCGCCGACCGGAAGCTGGACGGCTACCGCACCAGCCCCAACCAGCAGGGCGTGCGCAACCTGGCGGTCTATTCCGACGGCACCGTGGCCCTCATCAACAGCGCCGCTGTGAGCCTCTACTTCCCCTTCACCGGTGAGCGGGTGGAGCCCGCCGCGCCGGAAGAGGAGGGGGCATAATGGTGCCCGCGGTCTCCCTGCTGCTGGACCTGGTGCTGCTGGGCCTGTTGGTCTTTTCCTTCGTCATAGGGGTGCGGCGGGGCTTCCTCCTCAGCCTGTGCTCCCTGCTGGCGGTGCTGGTGGCCCTGTTGGGGGGCTGGTACCTGGCCGCCCACTGGTCCCAGCCCCTGGAGGAGCGGCTGGAGCCGGTGATCCTGGAGACCCTCACCCAGCGGGAGGCGGAGGAGGAGACCACCTCTCCCCTGCCGGACAACCTGCCCCAGGCCCTCCAGGACCAGGCGGCCCAGACCGCCCAGGACTGGAAAAACGCCACCCTGGCCCAGGCGGCCGCCTTCCTGGCGGGGGCCGCGGCCAAGGTGATCCTCTTCCTGGCGGGGTTCTTTGTGGTGCTGCTGCTGTGGAACCTGCTCTTCCACGCCCTGAACCTGGTGGCCAAGCTCCCCGGCCTGCACGGGCTGAACAAGTTCTTCGGCGGGGCCCTGGGCCTGGTGAAGGGACTCTTGCTGCTGATGCTGGCCCGGTGGCTCCTGTGCGACCTGCTGGGGTGGATCCCCGCCGACGTGACCCGGGACAGCATCCTCCTCTCCCTGCTGCCCTCCCTGGACCTGTTTGCCCTGTTGGAGGGGACCCTGCCATCCATTCATACCTAATTCATAATCCTATGGTAGGATACATAACATAGGAAACCAGATACCTCATGGAGGAATACGCACTTATGAAACCTACCCTTTGCAGCAGATGCAAAAAGAACGTTGCCGTGGTGTTCATCACCCGCCTGGACAACAACGGCCAGGGGGGGCACAACGAGGGCCTCTGCCTGAAATGTGCCCGGGAGCTGAACATCCGTCCGGTTACCGATATGATCGAGAAGATGGGCCTCAGCGACGAGGAGCTGGAGGGCCTGACCAACGAGATGATGTCCGCCTTTGAGGGGGCTGAGAGCATGGAGGGCCTGCTGGGCAACCTCTCCAGCGCCCTGGGGGACGCGGCTAAAAACGACGAGGACGACGACGAGGACGGGCGCACCGCCACCTTCCCCTTCCTGAACAAGCTCATGGGCAACCTGGCCCCCACCGAGGGGGAGAGCAAGGACGAATCCGTCCCCGACGTCTCCCCCCAGGCGGCCGACGGCGGCCGGGCCGCCCGGGAGGAAAAGCCCGACCGGAAGGCCCGCACCAAGCGGAAGTTTTTGGAGAACCACTGCATCTCCCTCACTCGGAAGGCCGCCGAGGGCAAACTGGACCAGATGATCGGCCGGGAGCAGGAGCTGGAGCGGGTCATCCAGATCCTCAACCGCCGGCAGAAGAACAACCCCTGCCTCATCGGCGAGCCCGGCGTGGGCAAGACCGCCATCGCCGAGGGCCTGGCCATGAAGATCTATCAGGGGGACGTGCCCTACAAGCTGCGGGACAAGGAGGTCTACCTCCTGGACCTGACCTCCCTGGTGGCGGGCACCCAGTTCCGGGGCCAGTTTGAGAGCCGGATGAAGGGCCTCATCGAGGAGATCAAAAAGCTGGGGAACATCATCCTGGTGATCGACGAGGTCCACAACCTGGTGGGCGCCGGGGACGCCGAGGGCTCCATGAACGCCGCCAACATCCTCAAGCCCGCCCTGTCCCGGGGGGAGCTCCAGGTCATCGGGGCCACCACCCTGGTGGAGTACCGGAAGTATATCGAAAAGGACTCCGCCCTGGAGCGGCGCTTCCAGCCGGTGATCGTCAACGAGCCCTCCATCGAGGACGCCGTGGAGATCATCAAGGGGGTGGCCCCCTATTACGAG
Source organism: Candidatus Evtepia faecavium (assembly GCA_019115545.1). Taxonomy (GTDB): domain Bacteria; phylum Bacillota; class Clostridia; order Oscillospirales; family Oscillospiraceae; genus Evtepia; species Evtepia faecavium. The sequence continues at coordinate 16,030 of DXDK01000052.1, read as the reverse complement.
TCCTTCCACCATGTGAAGATCACCCCCGACATCGCCCGCCTGGCGGTGCTCATGTCGGAGCGGTATATCACCGACCGCTTCCTGCCGGACAAGGCCATCGACCTCATCGACGAGGCCTGCTCCGACGCCAACCTCCGGGACAAGAACCTGGCCCGGAGCCTGGAGGTGGAGAAGGAGCTCAAGGACATCGCCGTGGAGCGGGAGGTCATGGTGGCCGACGCCAGCGACAAGGCCTACGAGCGCCTGGCCGAGCTGCGCAGCAAGGAGCTGCAGCTGCTCCAGGAGCAGAAGGAGCTGAGCCAGCGGGAGGCCCCCACCCTCACCCTGGACAGCCTGGCCCGGGTGGTGGAGCTGTGGACCAAGATCCCCGCCAGCACCATCCAGGAGCAGGAGTACGAGCGCCTGGCCAAGCTGGAGGAGCGGCTGAAGGCCCATGTGATCGGCCAGGACGAGGCCATCGCCGCCGTGGCCGCCGCCATCCGCCGCAACCGGGTGGGGGTGACCACCAAGCGCAAGCCGGTGTCCTTCATCTTCGTGGGCTCCACCGGCGTGGGTAAGACCGAGCTGGTCAAGCGCCTGGCGGAGGACCTCTTCCACGCCCCGGAATCCCTGATCCGGCTGGATATGTCGGAGTTTATGGAGAAGCACTCGGTATCCCGGATCATCGGCTCCCCCCCCGGCTATGTGGGGTATGACGAGGCCGGCCAGCTGACGGAGAAGATCCGCCGCAAGCCCTACTCCGTGATCCTCTTTGACGAGATCGAAAAGGCCCACCCCGATGTGCTGAACATCCTCCTCCAGATCCTGGACGACGGCCACATCACCGACGCCCAGGGGCGGACGGTGAACTTTGAGAACACCGTCATCGTCATGACCTCCAACGCCGGCAGCGACAGCAGCTCCGGCCCCTTGGGCTTTGGCAAGACCGCCAACGAGCTGAACAAGGACAAGGCCATGAAGGCCCTGCAGCAGTTCCTCCGGCCGGAGTTCATCAACCGGGTGGACGAGGTCATCTGCTTCAACCAGCTCTCGGAGGAGAACTTCCGCGCCATCGCCCTGATCATGTTCCAGGAGCTCCAGGAGGTGCTGGCGGCCAAGCACATCACCTTCGTGTGGCAGGACCCCGTGCTGGATCTGGTGGTGAAGGAGTCCTACTCCGCCGCCTACGGGGCCCGGAACCTCCGCCGGTATATCCAAAAGCACCTGGAGGACCCCATCGCCTCCAAAATCATCGAGAGCTATCTCCACCCCATCACCGGCCTGGGGGCCGTGGTGGAGGACGGGAAGATCGCCCTCCGGGTCCTGCAATCCGAATAAAATCCCAACAGACGCAAACACAGCCCCTGGGGAGGGTTCCCTCCCCAGGGGCTGTGTCTGTTTCCCATTATGCCGCCCTCACCGGGCCTTGCCCAGGAAGAACAGGGCCAGGGTGCCCGCCCCGGAGTGGGCGCCGATCACCGGCCCCACATCCCCGACGGTGACGGAGGCCACCCCCAGCCGGGTCTGCACCGCCACGGCCAGGGCCTCGGCCTCCTGCTGGCAGTCCCCGTGGCTGATGTACACCCGCTGGCTGGCGGGGTCCTCCACGGTCTCCTCCATGTGGCGCAGGAGGGCCTCGATGGACTTCTTCCGGCCCTTCACCTGTTCCATGGGCACCAGGCGGCCCTGGTCGTCCACGTGGAGAACGGGCTTGATGTGGAGCAGGTTCCCCACGATGGCCTTGCCGGCGGAGAGGCGGCCCCCCCGGCGGAGCTGGCTCAGATCCCCCACGGTGAACCAGTGGCACAGGTGGGGGATGGTCTCCTGGACGAAGGCGGCGGCCTCCTCCAGGGTCTTTCCCCTGCGTTTTTCCTGGACCGTCAGGTCCACCAGCATCCCCTGGCCCATGGAGGCGCAGAGGGTGTCGATGGTGACCACCTTCCCCTGGGGGAACTCCTCCGCCAGCTCCTGGGCGGCCATGGCCGCGTTCTGGCAGGTGGCGCTGAGGGCGGAGGAGAAGCCCAGGTAGAGCACGTCCTGCCCCTTCTCCAAAAAGGGGCGGAAGGCGTCCTTGAAGGCCTCCACGTTGGGGGCGGAGGTCTGGGCGGGCTCCCCCCGGCGCAGGCGGGCGTAGAACTCGGAACTGGAGGGCATCTCCCCGGCGCAGTTGCGGAAATGCTCCTTGCCCAGCTGGACGGACAGGGGGATCACCGTCAACTCCAGTTCCCGGATCAGGTTTTCGTCAAAGTCGCAGCAGGAATCCGTTGCGATCACATAGTCTCTCATGGAAGCCTCCTTGTGTTAGAAACAGCAGTAGATGTACACCGCGAAGAAGTGGAACACCGTCCCCGCCAGGACGAAGAAGTGCCAGATGCCGTGGCGGTAGGGTTTGTCCTTCTGGCGGTAGAAGACCACCCCCACGGTGTAAGCCACCCCGCCCAGGAGGATCAGCGAAATCCCCCCAGGGGCCATGCCCCGCACCATGGCCGGCACGGCCAGCACCCCCATCCAGCCCATGACCAGGTAGAGCACCAGGGAGAGCTTTTTCCAGCGGGCCAGGCTTATGGCGTTGAGGACGATGCCCACCAGGGCACAGGCCAGGTTCACCCCGAACAGGGCCCAGCCCAGGGCGCCGCCCACCACCACCAGGCTCACGGGGGCATAAGTCCCCAGGATCAGCAGGAAGATGGAGCAGTGGTCCAGCACCTGGAGCACATGCTTCCCCTTGGAGGGGGGCAGGGCGTGGTACAGGCAGGAGGCCAGGTAGAGCAGGATCATGGACGCCCCGAACACCGTGACGCTCACCAGGTTTACCAGGCCTCCATAGGCCTTGGCCCGCAGGATCAGCAGCACCGTGCCGGCCACCGCCAGCAGGGCCCCCGCCCCGTGGGAGACGGCGTTGAGGATCTCCTCCCCCACGCTCAGCCGGCGGACACCGCCGGGATGGGCCAACGATTCTGTCATGGAAACAGCCTCCTTTCCTAATTATGGAAAACGTTTTATCTTGACTTCGATATTAGAATAGCACATCCCCCGTGAAAAGTCAAGGGAAAAACATATGCCAGACAGAATCATCTTGTATTCGACACAAGATGTATTTTTCCCCGAAGTTTGGGAAAATGGGCCTTCCCCCCCTTGACATTTTCCAACGTTGAACTTATACTATCATAAGATTAACCTAATAATATCATCGCGATATTCCGAGAGCAAGAGAGAGGACTGATGTTTCGTGCCCATGTATCAACCTGAAATCGAGACCATGCCCCAGGAGCAGATTCGCGCCCGACAGGGCGAGCTTCTGGTGAAGCAGGTGCGCTATGTCTATGACAACGTCCCCTATTACCGGGCGAAGATGGAGGCCAAGGGCCTCACCCCCGACGACATCCACGGCCTGGAGGACCTGCACAAGCTCCCCTTCCTCAGCAAGAGCGACCTGCGGGAGGCCTATCCCTACGGCCTGCTGGCCCGGCCGCTGAAGGACTGCGTGCGCATCCAGTCCACCTCCGGCACCACCGGCCGGCGGGTGGTGGCCTTCTACACCCAGCACGACCTGGACCTGTGGGAGGACTGCTGCGCCCGGGCCATCATGGCCGCCGGGGGCACCAACGAGGACGTGTGCCACGTGTGCTACGGCTACGGTCTGTTCACCGGCGGGCCGGGGCTCAACGGCGGCTCCCACAAGGTGGGCTGCCTCACCCTGCCCATGTCCTCCGGCAACACCGACCGGCAGATCCAGTTCATGTGTGACCTGGGGGCCACCATCCTCTGCTGCACCCCCTCCTATGCCGCCTTCCTGGCCGAGAGCATCCTGGAGCGGGGGGTGAAGGACCAGATCAAGCTGAAGGCCGGCATCTTCGGCGCCGAGGCCTGGTCGGAGGAGATGCGCCAGGACATCCAGAACAAGCTGGGCATCAAGGCCTATGACATCTATGGCCTGACGGAACTCTCCGGCCCCGGCGTGTCCTATGAGTGCAGCGAGCAGCACGGCATGCACATCTGCGAGGACCACTTCATCGCCGAGATCATCGACCCCGACACCGGCGAGGTCCTCCCCGACGGGTCCAAGGGGGAGCTGGTCTTCACCGCCATCACCAAAGAGGCCTTCCCCCTCATCCGGTACCGCACCCGGGACATCTGCGTGCTGGACCGCACCCCCTGCGCCTGCGGCCGCACCCACGTGCGGATGAGCAAGCCCATGGGCCGGTCCGACGATATGCTGATCATCCGGGGGGTGAACGTGTTCCCCACCCAGATCGAGGAGGTCCTGCTGAAGGTCAGCGGGGAGAGCATCACCCCCAACTACCAGATCATCGTGGGACGGGAGAACAACACCGACACCCTGGACATCAACGTGGAGATGAGCGAGAAGATGTTCTCCGACGACATCCGCTCGGTGGAGAACCTGGAGAAGGAGATCGTCTCCAAGCTCCGCTCCATGCTGGGCATCGGGGCCAAGGTCCACCTGGTCAACCCCAAGACCATCGCCCGCAGCGAGGGCAAGGCCCAGCGCATCATCGACAACCGGAAACTGTAAGGAGGCATCGGTATGGTAATCAAGCAGATCTCTGTCTTTGTGGAGAACGTCCCCGGCAAGATCGTGGAGGTCTCCCAGATCCTGGGGGAGAACAACATCGACATGAGCGCCCTGTCCCTGGCAGACTCCTCCGACTTCGGCATTCTCCGCCTCATCGTCAACGACCCCGAGAAGGCCTACCAGGTGCTGCGGGAGCACGCCTTCGTGGTCAAGCAGAGCGAGGTCATCGCCGCCGTCATCGACGACCGCCCCGGCGGCCTGACGGCAGTGCTGAAGATCCTGGCCCAGGAGAACGTCTCCGTGGAATACATGTACGCCTTCGTTGGCAACCGGCAGGACGGCCACGCCGTGGTGGTCCTGCGCACCAACAACCAGGCAGCCGCCCAGAAGGCCCTGGACACCCACCACATCTCCACCCTGGCCCCCCAGGATATCTACCGCCTGTGACAATCCCCCTTTCGCTGACAGCCCCCGCCCGGCCAAAAGGCCGGGCGGGGGTTTTCTCTTTTCTCCTTGACAGAAGGCGGGGTTTCCCGTATAATATCATTAGACGATATCAAAACACGATATTCCCTTGGAAAGGAGGTTTCCCCATGCCCAAGAAAGCCATGGAATCCCTCACCGAGTCCATGTTCTACGTCCTCATGGCCTTCCTCACCCGGCCCATGTGCGGCATCGAGGCAGCGGAGTTCGTGGAAACCCTCACCCAGGGCCGGGTGCAGGTGGGTCCGGCCACTTTGTACACCATCCTGGGGAAGTTTGAAAAGGAGGGCTACCTCCAGGAGACCGCCGTGGAGGGGCGCAAGCGCACCTACGCCATCACGGAGCGGGGCCGGGGGGCCTATGCCCAGGAGCTGGCCCGCCTCCACGCCTGCCTGGAGGACGCCCATAAAGTGGAGCGGGGAGAAGTCCCCGCCCCGGCCCAGGGGGCGGAGGACGCCCTCCACCCGGCCCTCTCCCCCACCTGACGGAAAGGAGACCTTCCCATGAACGAGAACGAGACCGTCGTCCGCATCCTGCCCTGCGCCTCTTTTGACATCGAGTCCGTGGAGAGCTGGCTCACTGACATGGCCGGAGAGGGGCTGTATCTGGAGCGCCAAGGTAACTATTTTGGCCTGTTTCACTTCCGGCGGGGGGAGCCCCGGGCCCTGCCCTACCGGCTGGTCTCCTCCCTGGAGTCCACCTCCATCCTCCAGCAGTCCCGCATCAACGGCACCCCGCCGCCCCAGGAGGCCCTGGACCTGGCCGCCCACTACGGGTGGGAATATGTCGCCTATCTGGAAGGCTTTTTCGTCTACCGGGGCACCACGGAGCGCCCCCGGGAGATGGAGACCGACCGGACCCTCCAGGCGGCAGCCATCCGGAAGGTGTTTTGGTGGAATGCCCTGCTGGTCCCTCTTGCCCTGGCCATTCTCTATTTCAAGTACTGCCGAATATATTCCTCCCCCATCAGCATTCTAGCTGCTCCCCTTCCCGTTCTTGCGGCCTTTTTCCTGGCTCTCGCCGCAGATCTCGTGGACGTTTTTCTGAAGTATGGCTATTACCGCACCCTGATCCGGTCTTTGGATCTAGGCATGCCCTTGAACCACCGAAAACCCTGGAAGCCCCACGCCAAGTACTGGCTCACCTGGAAGTGGATCAACGCGATCCTGGTGATTCTGTTTGCTGTGCTGTTCTGCCTTCCCCGCTCCCTGTTCCTTTGACCTTACCTCCCCTTTGGGAAAGGAGGGTTTCGATGTACAAGACCGTTTCCCGCCTCCTCCCCTGCCCCGTCTATGACGTGGAGGCCATGGAGAGCTGGCTCGGCGACCTGGCCGGGGAGGGGCTGTATTTGGAGCGCCATGGGCTCTCTTCCGTCCGGGCCCGTTTCCGGCGGGGGGAACCCCGGGCGCTGCCCTACCGGCTGGTCTCCTCCCTGGAGCACCCCACCCTTTGGCAGCGGCTGCGGCGGCAGAACCGCCCCCCTTCCCCAGAGGCCCTGGACCTGGCCGCCCATTACGGGTGGGAGTACGTGGGCCTGTACCGGGCCTTCCATGTCTACCGGGGCACCACGGAGCACCCCCGGGAGATGGAAACCGACCCGGCCCTCCAGGAGGCGGCCATGGGACGGGTGTTCCGGTGGTACGCCGCCCGGTTCCTCCTGGCGCTGGGGGTGCTGGTGGGAACCTTTCTCCTACTGTGGTTCTCCTGCGGCCGGTCCCTGTGGGGCCTCTTGCTGGAGGGCTTTGCGACCACCCTGCTCTTCCCCGTCATCCTGGCCGTTCTCGCCCTGTTCTATGGGAAAAACCTGCGGCACTTCCGCCATCTCTCCCGCAAGCTGGCCGCGGGAGACGCCCTGGACCACCGGAAGCCCTGGCGCTCCCACGGCCGGCCCGCCGTGGGGTGGACCCTCCTTGTGGTCCTCCTGGTGGGGTGGTGGGCGGTGGGGGGCACGCTGCTGAGCGGCGTACACTCTTTGCCGGCAGAGGAATATTCCCTGGCCAGGGCGGAGGACCTTCTGCCCCCAGGGTATGTCTACCAAAGGGAGCCGGAGAACTTCTCCCAGCAGCGCCGGCCCAACCCCGCCTTTCCCCAGGACCTGTTCTGGATGGAGGACGGGACCCTCACCGCCCCGGATGGGCGCACCTGCCCGGGGCAGTTCCGCCTCCGGTACACCCGCGCCACCCTGCTGGCCGCCGCCCAGTGGCGGTTTGCGGCCCTGTCGGAGGAGGGTGGCCAGCAGGGTTATGCCGCCGAAGCCCTCTCCCTCCCCGGCATGGACGAGGCCCTGGTCCTCTGGGGGGAATACGGCCCCTGCCTGCTCCTGCGCCGGGGCACGGAGGTCTGGCAGGTGTCTTTCACCCAGCTCGGGGAGGAACTCCTGCCTCTGGAGGATTGGGGCAGGGCTTTTCTCGCAACCCTTTCCCCATCATCTTCTCGCCTTACCGATCGTAGAAAGGAGGCTTCCCATGGAAAAGACAACCCGCGTCCGCAAGTGGATCCCCTGCCCCGTCTATGACGTGGAGGCCATGGAGAGCTGGCTCGGCGACCTGGCCGCCCAGGGGTGGTTTCTGGAGGAGGACGGGATCTTTGGGCCCTGGGCCTATTTCCTCCCCGGACCGCCCCGGCCGGCGGCCTACCGGCTGACCTCCTCCCTGTCCTCCCCGGACTTCACCGGGCCCGAGGAGGAGAACCAGGAACTCTGCGCCGCCTACGGCTGGGAATACCAGGCCCGGCGGGGGGCGTTTTTCATCTACCGGGCCGTGGGGGCAGACGTCCGGGAGCTGGACACCGACCCCCAGACCCAGGCCCTGGTCCTGCGGGCCGTCCACCGGCGGACCCTGGACCGCGCCGCCGGCATGGTGGTGACGGGGCTGATTACCCCCCTGTTCCTGCAATGGCGGGAGGGGACCCTGGACCTGCTGCTCCAATATCCCGGGTACTGGGCGGTTCCCTTTGCCGCGGTGCTCTGGTTCCTGGGGCTGGTCCTGGCCGGCTGCCGGCACTACCGGCGGCTGCGCCGGCACCTGCAGGAGGGCCGGCCCCTGGACCACCAAAAGCCCTGGCAGCCCGGTGCCCGGCGGCGCCTGGGGACCCTCCTGGTCACCGCCCTTCTGCTGGGAGGGCTGGTGGTCTGGCTGGTGGTGGGGCTCACAGTTCTCTCTTGATCTTCTGGATGGCGTGCTTTTCCAGCCGGGAGATCTGGGCCTGGGAGATGCCGATGTGGGAGGAGACCTCCATCTGGGTCTTCCCCTCGAAGAAGCGCAGGCGGAGGATGGTCTTTTCCCGGTCGGTGAGGCGGTCCATGGCCTCCCGGAGGGCGATCTGCTCCAGCCAGTTCTCGTCGGTGTTCCGGGTGTCCCGCACCTGATCCATGACGCAGATGGTGTCCCCCCCGTCGGAGTAGACGGGTTCATAGAGGGACACCGGATCCACGATGGCGTCCAGGGCAAAGACCACGTCCTCCCGCTTCAGGTCCAGGGCCTGGGCGATCTCCTCCACGCTGGGCTCCCGCTGGTGCTCAGCCACAAAGGCCTCCTTGGCCTGGAGGACTTTGTAGGCCGTGTCCCGCATGGACCGGGACACCCGCACCGGGCTGTTGTCCCGGAGGTAGCGGCGGATCTCCCCCACGATCATGGGCACCAGGTAGGTGCTGGGGAAGACGTCCAGGTCCACGTTGAAGTTGTCGATGCCCTTGATGAGGCCCACGCAGCCCACCTGGAAGAGGTCGTCGGGGTTCTCGCTGCGGCCGTCGAACTTCTTGATGACGCTGAGCACCAGGCGGAGGTTGCCCTGGATGAGCTGCTGCCGGGCCTGCTGGTCCCCCGCCCGGGCCCGGCGGAACAGGGCCACGGCCTCCTCCCGGCTGAGCACCGGCAGGTTGGCGGTGTTCACCCCGCTGATCTCCACTTTCCCCCGTCTTCCCATGGCTGTGCCCTCCTGTGATTTCGGTCTGTTTCCAGTATCTCCCGGCAGGGCGGGGTTCATGCGGCAGGCGGGGGCTTTGCCCCTGCCAATCGTTCCCCAGGGTTCGAGGGGTTTTTCCCCCGCCAGGCCGGGAAAAGGGCAAAGAAAGCGGAAAAAATCCTTGCAATTCCCAACTTCCTGTGGTAAAATATCAACCGATTCCGTACGGGGTCCGGACAAGCGGCCGTGTGCCTGGACAGCCAGGTTGGCCGGGCGGATGAGGGCCCCGGAGGTACCAACTAAAACAATCAGGAGGAACGTAATCTATGGCAGTGGTATCTATGAAGCAGCTTCTTGAGGCAGGCGTGCACTTCGGTCACCAGACCCGCCGCTGGAACCCCAAGATGGCTACCTACATCTTCACCGAGCGCAACGGCATCTATATCATCGACCTGCAGAAGACCGTGAAGAAGCTGGAGGAGGCCTACAACTTCGTCCGTCAGCTCTCCGAGAATGGCCAGAGCCTGCTGTTCGTGGGCACCAAGAAGCAGGCCCACGACGCCATCCGCGAGGAGGCCCAGCGCTGCGGCATGTTCTACGTCAACGCCAGATGGCTGGGCGGCATGCTCACCAACTTCAAGACCATGCGCGGCCGCGTGGACCGGCTCAACCAGCTGAAGAAGATGCAGGAGGACGGCACTTTCGACATGCTGCCCAAGAAGGAAGTCATCAAGCACATGGGCGAGATCGCCAAGCTGGAGAAGTATCTCGGCGGCGTGGTGGACATGAAGCGCCTGCCCGGCGCCCTGTTCGTGGTGGACCCCCGGAAGGAGCGCAACGCCATCAACGAGGCCCGGAAGCTGAAGATCCCCATCGTGGCCATCGTGGACACCAACTGTGACCCCGACGAGATCGACTACGTCATCCCCGGCAACGACGACGCCATCCGCGCCATCCGTCTGATCTCCTCCGTCATGGCCAACGCCATCCAGGAGGGCAAGCAGGGCGCCGACGCCGCCGAGGCTGAGGCCGCCGCTGAGGAGGCCAAGGACGCCCCCGCTGAGGCTTAATCCCCGACAGAACACATACACGGATGCCCGTCTTCCCGCGGGCATCCGTGTTGTAGAATAACTTTACTTGATCAATTTTGGAGGTTTGTTACCATGGCATTTACTGCTGCTGATGTAAAAGCCCTGCGCGAGATGACCGGCGTGGGCATGCTGGACTGCAAGAAGGCGCTGGCCGAGACCGACGGCGACATGGACAAGGCCGTTGAGTTCCTGCGGGAGAAGGGCCTGGCCGCCGCCCAGAAGAAGGCCGGCCGCATCGCCGCCGAGGGCATGGCTTACGCCGAGGTCTTCTCCGACGGCGCCGCCCTGGTGGAGGTCAACGCCGAGACCGACTTCGTGGCCAAGAACGACAAGTTCGTGGAGTTCGTCAAGGACGTGTGCTACGTGGTGGGCAAGTGGGGCCCCGTGGACATGGAGACCCTGATGACCCTCCCCTATCGCAAGACCGGCCTGACCGTGCAGCAGGCCCTGCAGGAGATGGTCCTCACCATCGGTGAGAACATCCAGATCCGCCGCTTCACCCGCTTCGACAGCGGCATGAGCATCGCCTACAACCACATGAACGGCCGCATCGGCGTGTTGCTGAACATGGAGGTCTCCGCCGGCCTGGAGGAGAACGAGAAGGTCATCGAGCTGGGCAAGGACCTGGCCATGCAGATCGCCGCCATGAACCCCGCCTATCTGGACAAGTCCAACGTCAGCCAGGAGACCCTGGACAAGGAGAAGGAGATCCAGCTGCTCACCCTGGCCAACGACCCCAAGATGGCCGCCAAGCCCGACAAGGTGAAGGAAGGCATCGTCATGGGCAAGCTGGGCAAGTTCTATGAGGAGAACTGCCTGATGCAGCAGGCCTTCGTGAAGGAGAACAAGATCTCCGTGGAGAAGCACGTGGCCGAGGTGGCCAAGGAAGTGGGCGGCTCCATCCAGGTGAAGGCCTTCTATCGCTTCGAGAAGGGCGAGGGCCTGGAGAAGAAGGAAGAGAACTTCGCCGAAGAGATCGCCAAGCAGCTGGGCCAGGCCTGAGCCGCTGGGATCGTTCCATCATCGTCAAAACGCGCCCTGGAGTTCCAGGGCGCGTTTTTCCAAACAGGAGGAGGCCAGAGCATGTATCAGATCGTACCCACCCAGTTCTTCTATCCCCTCTCCCAGCTCTACCACGACAGCGGCCTGGAGGTCACCCCCAGCCAGGAGGCCCCGGAGGGCACCCTGGCCCTGTGGCGGTGCGACGACCCGGAGACCGGCGCCCTGCTGGGGGCGGCCACCCTGCAGATGCGGGCGGGGCACTTCGTCCTGGCCCACCTGGCGGTGGCGGAAGGGCACCGGGGCCAGGGCCTGGGGGCGGAGCTGCTGGCGGTGGCGGAGACCCAGGCCGCCCGCCTGGGGGCCAAGACCCTGTGGCTGGTGGGCAAGGTGCCGGAGTATTACCGGCAGTTCCACTGGCAGGAGGTTCCCCGGGACCAGGCGCCGCCCATCTCCCGCTGCCTCACCTGCGAACAGTTCCAGGTGGACTGCTTCCCCAGCGTCATGCGCAAGCAGCTGGTATAAGGCGCAGAAAAACGGCCGTTCCGGGCTGAGCCCGGAACGGCCGTTTCGCTGTCTTGAAGGGCCCTCTCAGGCCTCTCCCCGGCGCTCTGCGGGGCGCTTCTTCCGGTCGGGGAGCTGGGCCAGGAGGATGGCGCAGAACATCAGCACGCAGCCCAGGATCTCTCTGGGGGACATGCTCTGCCCCAGGATCACCCAGCCCGCCAGCACGGAGATGACGGACTCCAGGCTGAGCACCAAGCTGGCGGCGGTGGGGTTGACCCCCTTCTGCCCTACGATCTGCAGGGTGTACCCCACGCCGGAGGACAGGACGCCGGCGTAGAGGATGGGCACCCAGGAGATGGCCACGGCGCCGGGGTCCGGGACCCCTTCGGTAAAGAGCATGCACACCGCGGAGAAGGCCGCGGCCACGAAGAACTGGATGCAGGACATCTGCACCCCGTCCACCTGGGTGGTGAAGTGGTCGATGACCATGATGTGCACCGAAAAGGCCAGGGCGCACAGGAGGACCAGGAAGTCCCCCAGCTGCAGCCGGAGGGAGCCGCTCATACACAGCAGGTAGAGCCCCACAATGGCGATGGCCACGCTGACCCACAGCTTGGCCCCTGCCTTCCGCCGGAAGAACAGGCCCAGGATGGGGACGATGACGATGTACAGGGCGGTGAGAAAGCCCGCCTTGCCCACGGTGGTGTACTGCATGCCCACCTGCTGCAGGCAGGAGGCCACCCCCAGGGCCAGGCCGCAGCATACGCCCCCGAGAAGGAGGACCTTGCGGTTGGCCCCCTCTGTCTGGCGGCGTGCCGGGCTCTTGCGGCGGTTGAAAACGAGGATGACGGGGATCAGGGCGAGGCCCCCCACCAGGGAGCGCACCGCGTTGAAGGTGAAGGGACCGATGTGGTCCATGCCCACCGACTGGGCCACGAAGGCCGTGCCCCAGATGAAGGCGGTCAAAAACAGAAGGAACAGGTTCTTTGCGGGGAATTGGTTCATGGGTCTCTTGGTCTCTCTTTTCTTTTGCGGGATGGGGATTATTTCTTCGGCAGGACCGTGTGCTGGTCCTTATAGATGTGGTAGGGGGGAACGGTGCCCCGGACGCTGGAGGTGGGATAGACGTTGCTGTGGGGCCCGATGACGGTGCCGGGGTTGAGGACGCTGTTGCACCCCACCTCCACGTAGTTGCCCAGAATGGCGCCGACTTTCTTCCGGCCGGTGGGGACTTCCTCCCCCCCCTCCCGGATGACCACCAGGGTCTTGTCGCTCTTCACGTTGGAGGTGATGGACCCCGCCCCCATGTGGGCGTGGCTGCCCAGGATGGAGTCCCCCACGTAGTTGTAATGGGGGGTCTGGACGTAGTCAAAGAGGACCACGTTCTTCAGCTCCACGGAGTTGCCCACCACGGCCTTTTTCCCCACGATGGCGCTGCCCCGGATGAAGGCGCAGTGGCGGATCTCCGCCTCGTGGTCGATGATGCAGGGGCCGCCGATGTAGGCGGAGGGGAAAACCTTGGCGTCCTTGGCGATCCACACGTCCTCGGCGGGGTGGTCAAACTCCTCCGGGGGCAGGGTGGGGCCCAGGCGGCGGATGTAGTCGCCGATCTCCTCCAGGGCCTGCCAGGGGTAGGTCTTGCCGGCAAAGAGGTCGGCGGCGATGGTGTCGTTGAGATCCAGCAGGTCAGCAATGGTCAGCATGTCACTTGCCCTCCACCACCAGGCCGCGCTGGTGCATCACCGCGATGACGGCGTCCACGTTTTCCTCACACATCTCGTTGGTGGGGGCCTCCACCATCACCCGGAGCACCGGCTCGGTGCCGCTCTTGCGCAGGAGGATGCGCCCCTGGTCCCCCAAGCGCTCTGCCACCTCCCGGACGGCGTTCTGGACGGCGAAGTCGTTGAGGGCCCGCTCCTTGTCCTGCACCCGGACGTTTTTCAGCACCTGGGGATAGATCTTCAGGTCCTGGGTGAGCTTGGACAGGGGGACCTTCTTGCTGAGCATGGCCTGCATCAGCTTGATGGCGGTGAGGATGCCGTCCCCGGTGTTGGCGTACTTGCCAAAGATGATGTGGCCGGACTGCTCCCCGCCGATGAGGTGGCCGTTGGCCCGCATGTTCTCATAGACGTACTTGTCCCCCACGTCGGTCTTTTCGTACTGGATCCCCAGGGCGTCCAGGGCCTTGTACAGGCCGAAGTTGGACATCACCGTGGTGACGATGGTGTTGTTGGCCAGCTTCTCCCGCTCCTTCATGTAGGCGCCGTAGATGTAGAGGATGCCGTCCCCGTCCACCAGGTTGCCCTTCTCGTCCACCGCCAGGCAGCGGTCGGCGTCGCCGTCGAAGGCAAAGCCGATGTCCATATGGTTGTCCTTCACGTACTGCTGCAGCTGCTGGATGTGGGTGGAGCCGCAGTTGTCGTTGATGTTCAGGCCGTTGGGGGTGTTGTTGATCACGTGGGTCTCTGCCCCCAGGGCCTCGAAGACGCTCTCGGCGATCATCCAGGCGCTGCCGTTGGCGCAGTCCAGGGCCACCTTGATGTCCTTGTAGGAGTGGGTGGCCAGGCTGATGAGGTAGCCGATGTAGCGGTTCCGGCCGGAGGCATAGTCAATCACCCGGCCGATGTCCCCCCCTACGGCGTAGGGGAGGGTCTGGTCGCTGTCCAGGTAGGCCTCGATGCGGTCGATGACCTCCTGCTCCATCTTCTCCCCGTGGCAGTTGATGAGCTTGATGCCGTTGTCGTGGAAGGGGTTGTGGCTGGCGGAGATCATGATGCCGCAGTCAAACTCGTCCACCTTGGCGATGTAGGAGACGCTGGGGGTGGTGGTCACATGCATCAGGCAGGCGTCCGCCCCGGAGGCGGTGATCCCGGCGGCCAGGGCGCACTCGAACATATAACTGGACCGGCGGGTGTCCTTGCCGATGACGATCTGCCCCTTGTGGTCCTGGCTGTAATACCAGCCCAGGAAGCGGCCCACCTGGAAGGCGTGGTCCACCGTCAGGTTCACGTTGGCCTCCCCCCGGAAGCCGTCGGTTCCAAAGTATTTCGACATGATAAATCACTCCAAAAGTTTGGTTGTGCTGGGGAAGCAGGGCATCTTTGCCCTGGGGATGTAACACTTTATTATACAACCTTTCCCTTTCCCCTGTCAACGCTGGAAGGGGTGGTTTCCCCCTCGGCCAGGAGGAAGACCTCCACCGCCTGGTAAAAAGCTTTTGGGGTTTTCCGGGCGATGCTGTGGTCTCCGGGCAGGAGGACCAGCCGGGCGTTGGGCAGGCTGCGGGCGATGGTCCGGGTGTGCTCCGGCTTGACGATGTCCCGGGTCCCCGCGATGACCAGGGTGGGGACAGACAGCTCCGCCAGGTCCCTGGGGCGGATGGTGGGCTCGTGGACCATGAGGCCGAAGAGCTCCTCCTTCCCCCGGGCCCAGGCACTCTTCCCCGCCAGGAGGGCGGCGCCGCGGTAGCCCAGGGCCACCGGAAGGCGGAACCAGGGCTCCAGGCCGGCGGGGTTCAGGTTGGCGCCGTTGAGCACCAGCCGCCGGAGGGAGGCCGGATACTGCAGCGCGAAGGTCAGGGCGATGTTGCCCCCGTCGGAAAAGCCCAGCAGGTCCACCTGGGCGAGGCTGTGCTGGTCCAGGAAGGCCTTCAAATCCTGGGCAAACTGCCGGATGGAAAAGGGGGCCTGTCCCCGGGGGGAGTGTCCGTGGCCCCGGGTATCCACCGCGATCACCCGGTGGTGCCGGGCAAAGGCGGGGATCAGCTGGGAAAAATAGCCGCTGTCCCCTCCGTTGCCGTGGAGCAGGACCAGCGGCCGCCCCTGGCCATAGGCCTGATAATGCAGGGAGATGTCCATGGTGCTTCCTCCTTTCCGGAAACGAAAAACAGGACGGCATAGAACCGTCCTGTTTTTGTGTTGGCGTTACCTATTTTCCCGGTTCGTCTCCAAACAAGTATCTTCGGCGCAAGTGAGCTTAACTTCCGTGTTCGGGATGGGAACGGGTGGACCCTCACTGCAATCAACACCAACTTACTTTCTTGTGAACAAGAAAGTAAGCAAAGAAAACTTTCATGGGGCTCGGTTCGAGACGTTGCCCTGTTCCCTTTCTCGCTTTTTGCTCGCAAGGAAGTGTATGAAATTGTCCTTTTGCCTAGCAAAAGGTGGTGACCCGTACGGGAATCGAACCCATGTTTGCGGCGTGAGAGGCCGCCGTCTTAACCGCTTGACCAACGGGCCAGAGGTCCACTGAACAGCCGTTGCCATCCAGCGGATTGGTACACCTTCAGGGACTCGAACCCTGGACACCCTGATTAAGAGTCAGGTGCTCTACCAGCTGAGCTAAAGGTGCATACCTCAAGGGCAACGCACCCTCAAAACCGAACAAAGTAACCGCATACGCCTCGCAAGCGCCTGCATCCTTCGCTTGAGCCTTGCGTTTCAAGGTCAAGCCCTCGGCGGATTAGTACCGGTCAGCTCCATACATTACTGCACTTCCACCTCCGGCCTATCTACGACATAGTCTACGTCGCGCC
>DXDK01000051.1 GCA_019115545.1 Candidatus Evtepia faecavium | reverse complement strand
TCCATCTGCGGCTCCACCCTGGCCCTGATGGACGCCGGCGTGCCCATCAAGGCCCCTGTGGCCGGCATCTCCTGCGGCCTGATCCAGGACGACGACGGCTCCTTCACCACCTTCATCGACATCCAGGGGGTGGAGGACTTCCACGGGGAGATGGACTTCAAGGTGGCCGGCACCAAGGACGGCATCACCGCCATCCAGATGGACATCAAGAACGACGGCCTCTCCCACGCCATCATCAAGGAGGCCCTGGAGATCACCGGGGACGCCCGGAAGGCCATCCTGGACGAGATCATGCTCCCCTGCATCCCCGCCCCCCGGCCGGAGGTGAGCAAGTACGCCCCCAAGATGATCACCATGAAGATCGACCCCGACCGCATCCGGGAGGTCATCGGCAAGGGCGGCTCCGTGATCCAGAAGATCACCGCCGAGTCCGGCGCCCAGATCGACATCGAGGACGACGGCACCATCCACATCGCCTCCCCCGACGCGGCCTGCTGCGACGCGGCCAAGAAGATGATCGACACCATCATCTTCGTCCCCGAGGTGGGCATGCTCTACTACGGCAAGGTGGTGCGCATCCTGAACTTCGGCGCCTTCGTGGAGCTGGCCCCGGGGAAGGACGGCATGGTCCACATCTCCAAGCTCTCCGAGCGCCGGGTCAACCGGGTGGAGGACGTGGTGAACATCGGCGACATGGTGTGGGTGAAGGTCACCGACATCGACGAGAAGGGCCGGGTGAACCTGTCCATCCGGGACGCCCAGCGGGAGATGGCCGCCATGGAAGCCCGGGACGCCAAGAAGAACAAGAAGTAAAAACCATGGAATCTCTCTGGAAGGCCGCTGGTGCGGCGGCATGGGGTGCCGCTGCGCTGGGCGGCCTCCAGCCATTTCTGACCCCGGAGGCCGCGGCCGAAATCCAGGCCCGCTGCCCCGGGGCCCGGGGGGTGCTGGTGGCCGCCTTTCCCTATTACGCCGGGCGGGCGGCGGGGAACCTCTCCCTCTACTGCCGGGGGGAGGACTATCACCGGGTGATCCTGCGCCGGCTGGAGCCGGTGTGCCGGGCCCTGATGGAGCGCCACCCCGGCCACGCCTTCGTCCCCGGGGCGGACAGCTCCCCGGTGCCCGAGCTGGCCGCGGCGGAGCTGGCGGGGGTGGGCTGGCGGGGCCGCCACGGCCTGCGGATCGTGCCCCCCTACGGCTCCTATGTGTTTTTGGGGACCATCCTCACCGACCTGCCCCTGGCCTCCACGGGGCCCAGGGAGGGGACCCTCTGCCCCCCGGACTGCCGGGCCTGCCAGACCGCCTGCCCCACCGGGGCCCTGGGGGAGGGAGGGTGCGACGTGTCCCGCTGCCTCTCCCACTGGTCCCAGGAGAAGGGGGAGCTCCCCCCGGACATGGCGGCCGCCCTGGGCCGCAGCCCCACCATCTGGGGCTGTGACCTGTGCCAGGGGGCCTGCCCCCACAACCGGGCCGCCGCCCTCTCCCCCCTGCCGGAGTTCCGGGAGGATTTGATCCTCTCCCTCACCCGGGAGGACCTGGCGGGGCTGAGCGGCAAGGCCTTCCGCCGGGCCTATGGCCGCCGGGCCTTTGCCTGGCGGGGCGTCGCCCCCCTGCGGCGGAACCTGGGCCTTCCCCCATCTGCCCAAAAAAGCCCCGCCCCGCCGGAGGAAAAATCGGCGGAGGGGACAGCGGAAACCCCATGACGCTGGTGGCGTTTTGTGGTACAATCAAGGGAAGGTGAAATTCCTGTAAACTCCATGGCTTCGGCCATACACCATACGGATTCTTCGAGAAAGGAAACACACTGCCATGACTGAATTCAAGGGAAGCAGCAAGTACGTGGTCTCCAGCGACCTGCTGCGCATCGTGAACATCTCCATCGCCCTGCAGAAGCCCCTGCTGATCAAGGGGGAGCCCGGCACCGGCAAGACCATGCTGGCCGACGCCATCGCCGAGGCCCTGGGCAAGAAGCTGATCATCTGGAACATCAAGTCCACCACCAAGGCCCAGGACGGGCTGTATGTCTACGACACCGTCCAGCGCCTCTACGACAGCCAGTTCGGCGGGGAAGGGGTGGACGACATCAAGAAGTACATCAAGCTGGGCAAGCTGGGGGAGGCCTTCTCCGCCGACGAGCAGGTGGTCCTGCTCATCGACGAGATCGACAAGGCCGACCTGGAGTTCCCCAACGACCTGCTGTGGGAGCTGGACCAGATGGAGTTCTACATCCCCGAGACCAAGGAGACCGTGGCCGCCAAGCAGCGGCCCATCGTCATCATTACCTCCAACGCCGAGAAGGAGCTGCCCGACGCCTTCCTCCGCCGGTGCATCTTCCACTACATCGCCTTCCCCAACCAGGACATGATGAGCGACATCGTCCACGCCCACTACCCCGACATCGAGGACCACCTGCTGGAGCTGGCCATGCGGGCCTTCTACCAGGTGCGGGACCTGCCCACCGTGGCCAAGAAGCCCTCCACCTCCGAGCTGCTGGACTGGCTCCAGGCCCTCCGCCTGGGCGGCGTGGACCCGGAGAAGATCGAGAAGGAGCTGCCCTACGCCGG
>DXDK01000050.1 GCA_019115545.1 Candidatus Evtepia faecavium | reverse complement strand
GCGCCCTCCTCCAGGGGGGCGCCGATGCCGAACCGCCGGGCGGGGTTGGTGTGCATCAGGTCGATGAGGGTTTCCAGGGAGAGGATTCCCGGGCGGACCAGGTGGGTGTAGAGCACCGGGAAGGCGGTCTCCAGGCCCACGATGCCGTTGAGGCTCTTCTCCAAACCGCCGGCCTTTTCCTCCGAGGCGTGGGGGGCGTGGTCGGTGGCGATCATGTCCACCGTCCCGTCCTGGATGCCCGCCAGCAGGGCCTGGCGGTCGTCCTCCGACCGGATGGGGGGATTCATCTTGAACCGCCCCTCCTCCTGAAGCATGGTGTCGTTGAAAACCAGATAGTGGGGGGCGGTCTCGCAGGTGACGTCCAGCCCCCGGGCCTTGGCCTGGCGGATGAGTTCCACCGACTCCTTGGTGGACACATGGCAGACGTGGTAGGCGCAGCCCGTCTCCTCCACCAGCTTCAGGTCCCGCTCCACCTGCTTCCACTCGCTGGCGGAGGGGTTGCCCCGGTGGCCGTGGGCCCGGGCATAGGCCCCGTCGTGGATGTATCCGCCGCCCACCAGGCTCTCGTCCTCGCAGTGGGCCACGATGAGTTTCCCCAGGGCCTTGGCCCGCAGCATGGCCTGGCGCATGGTCTCCTGGGTCTGGACCCCTTTGCCGTCGTCAGAGAAGGCCACCACATGGGGGGCCAGCCCCTCCAGGTCGGCCAGGGCCTCCCCCTTCTCCCCCACGGTGATGGCGCCGTAGGGGTAGACGTGGACCGCCCCGTCCCGGCGGATGAGGTCCAGCTGGGGCTGGAGGTTTTCCAGGCTGTCCGGCACCGGCTTCAGGTTGGGCATGGGGCAGACGGCGGTAAATCCCCCGTGGGCCGCGGCCCGGGTGCCGGCGGCGATGGTCTCTTTGTATGAAAAACCCGGCTCACGGAGATGAACATGGACATCTACGAAACCGGGAAACAAAGTACCGTTCTTCAGTTCGATCACACGGGCGCCGGAAACAGGGGGAGTGTTGGGGGAAAGGGAAACAATACGTCCGTCCTCCACAAGCACGGAGAGCTTCTGGGCGGTTCCCTTCCGAAACACAGTCATTTGATTCAGGAGAATCTTCATCTATTCTTTCCTCCCGCAGAGCATTGCGCGCAACGCTATTTTTCATATGGTACCAGACCCCAGACGTTCTGTCAATTCCCTTGCCGGAAAATTTAGCGTTTGACTTTTGGGAAAACCTATTGCAAAATGAAGGGGAACCCATTCATCCTGTCCCGTCACCGGAGGAATCTGTCCTATGCTGAATAAAAAGATCGAATACTTTGTGACCCTGGCCCAGTGCCTCAGCTTCACCCAGGCTGCCGCGGCCCACTCCGTGTCCCAGACCGCCATCAGCCAGTACATCGCCTCCCTGGAGGCCCGTCTTCAGGTGCGGCTGTTCAACCGCAACGCCCACGCGGTGTCCCTCACCGACGCGGGGAAGTTTTTCTATGAGCGGGTGAACTTCATGCTCCGCTACGAGAGCGACACCAAGAAGCGCCTGGTGGCCATCGCCCAGCAGTACAGCGGCTATGTGAAAGTGGGCATCGGCATGTATGAGTCCCGCCGGGCGGAGGAATTTTTCTCCCGCTTCCTCCGGGCCCACCCGGAGATCAAGGTGGACATCTTCCAGTATCCCTACGGCACCCTCACCGAGAAGCTCAAGTCCGGGGAGCTGGACGTCATTCTGGCCAACGTCCTGTGCGAAAAGGCCTTCGCCAAGGAGGAGATCCTCTCCCGCCCCATGTTCGAGTCCTCCAACTACCTGGTGGCTGACCAGTCCATCGCCGCCAAGTATCCTCCGGGAGACGCAGTGGCCATGCTCCAGGGGGAGTGCCTCATCACCGACTGCGAGGACACCGGCCCCAATTCCATGGAGATGCTCCGGCAGATGCTCCTGCGGGAGTTTGGGGTGGTGCCGGAGCGCTTTGCCCAGACCAACAGCACCGACGCCCAGCTGCTGATGGTCCGGGCCTGCCACGGCATCGCCATCGTCCCCGACCTGGTGCCGGAGGCCCAGGAGAGCAGCCTGGTGCGCATCAAGATGCACATGGGGGACATGAGCCGCTACGACATGATGCGCCTGGCCTCCAACGCCAACCCGGCAGCGGAGCTGCTGCTGGCCTTCCAATGATGCAGGCAAACGGAACAGATCGCGCCCCTGGACCCCAACGGGTCCGGGAGCGCTTTTCTCACACTGTTCCGACCGGCAGGCGGACCACCTGGCCCAGCTCCGCCCAGTTCTGGGCAAAGGGCCGCAGGAGGTTCCAGTAGGCCGCGCCCCCCAATCCCCGCCCCAGGGCCAGGCAGAGCTTGGCCTGGATGCTGCGGGCGTCCTCGAACCACACCTGGTGCCCCACCCCTTCCCGGACATAGGAAAAGGCGGGGGCCTGGGCGGTCTGGTCAAAGGAGATTTTCGCCCCCACCTGAGCGGCCAGGGCCACCGCCTCCTGGTTGCCCAGGGTCACTGCCCGGCGGCTGGGGTCGTGGGGCAGTGTCCAGTCGTAGCCGTAGTTGGGGATGCCCAGCTGGATCTTCCCCGCAGGGATCTCCGTCAGGGCATAGTCCACCACCTGGGTCACCTGGGGCAGAGGGGCCACCGCCATGGGCGGGCCGTAGGCATAGCCCCACTCGTAGGTCATCAGCAGGACCCGGTCGGCGATGGCCCCGATGGCGTGGTAGTCGTGGGCTTCGTAGAGCTGGCCGGTCTGGTCTGCCGAGGTCTTGGGGGCCAGGTCCACGTGAAGGGAGAGCCCCACCTGGTGCAGCCGGTCCCGGGCGCTGCCCAGGAAGGCCAGAAAGGCCCCCCGGTCGGCGGGGTCGATGTACTCAAAGTCCACGTCCAGGCCGCGATAGCCCTTTTCCAGCATGGTGTCCACCAGCGCGCCCAGCACCCGTTCCTGGAGGGCCGGGTCCCGGAACAGCCGGGCCGCCCGCTGGGAAGAAAAGCTGCCGCTGTCGTCCATGGAGGTGAGCACCAGCATGGTCCCCAGGCCGAAGCGGGCGGCCTCCTCCAGCAGGCCGCTGTCCTCGGGAACCACCAGGGTCCCGTCCTCCCGGAAGCCGTAGGCGAACACCGACAGGTCCGTCAGAAAGGGCAGAGCCTGCCGGAGGGTCCCCCGAGCCGTGTGGGGGTAGGCATACCCACCCATGGGCAGGGTGCCGTTCCCCTCCCCTTCCAGGGCCAGGGCCAGCAGGTCTCCCGGCTGGAGGGGATGCCCCTGGGCCAGGGTGGGGTTGTACTGCAGCAGCCGCCGAAGGGGCACCCCGGTCTCCCGGGCGATGCCCCACAAGGTCTCTCCCGCCTTTACCTGGTGGACCCGGGTGGGCCGGAGGATCACCAGAGCCTGACCGGGGACCAGGGGCTGGTCCCCCGCCAGGCCGTTGTCGCTGCGCAGCCGTTCCTGGGAGAGCCCAAAGCGGCGGGCCAAGGCGGACAGCTGGTCGCCTGGTTGTACTGTGTAGAGCAAGGTCATTCCTCCCGTGGGTTTCTTCCTCTCATGGTATGCCCACCAAGGGAAATGGATGCCAGGAAGGCAGCCGGTGGAGGCGCCTTCTCAGGCCTTGCCCTGCCAGATGTTCCCCAGGATGTCCTTGAGCACCAGGAAGGCGTCCTCCCGGGAGTATCCATAGGTCTCCTCCAGCCGGGCCAGAAGGCCCTTCAAGGGGGCGGCATAACCTTCCACATCCACCACCTGCTGGTAGGTGGTGAGGACGGGGTAGCGCTCCCCCCACAGCTGGGTCCAGTCCACCCGCTGCTGGGTCTCCTCCGTGGTCCGGGCGATGGCCGCCCGGATCTCCTGGACCTCCCGGTCAAAGGCCACCAGCTCATCCAACGTCACGCCATAGAGGGTGGCCAGGGCACGGGCCTGCTGGATGTCCGGAAGGGTCTCGCCGTTCTCCCACTTGGAGATGGTCTGCCGGCTGATCCCCAAAGCCTCCGCGGCCGCCTCCTGGGAGAGGCCCTGGGCCCTGCGGGCCTGTGCCAAACACTGTCCTAAATCCATAGTTTTTCCGCCTTTCCGAAAGAAGTTTTCCCCAGTATACCACAGTTTTCCGGGGGAAATCCACCAACGGCCCGTGGCATTCCCGCCCGGTTTCCTGCCCCCCAGGGCAAACACCGGGGCGGCGGCCAGGTCGGCCGCCGCCCCGGTGGAATTCCAGAGGAAACACTTCGGTCAGTTGTTGCTGGGCAGGAAGGCCCGCAGGGCCTCCGCCACCCCGGAGATGGGCATGGTCTGGAGCCACACGGTCCCCGGGCCGGTGAGAAGGGTGTGGAAGAGCCCCTCCCCGCCCAGGAACTTGTTCTTCAGGCCGGGGACCTGCTGGATGTCCATGGAGACCCCCACCTGGAAGCCTGCCACGTTGCCGGTGTCCACCAAAAGCTGCTCCCCGGGGCCCAGGGTGTATTCCATCAGTTCCCCGTCGATCTCCGCAAAGGCCGTGCCCTGGCCGGAGAGGCGCTGCATGATGAAGCCCTCCCCGCCGAAGAAACCGGCCCCCAGCTTTTTGCTGAAGTGGATGTCCAGCGCCACCCCGGACTCCGCGGCCAGGAAGGACCGCTTCTGGAGGATGAACTCCTGCCCCGGGCCGATGGTCAGGGGGAGGATCCTTCCGGGGAAGCTGGAGCCGAAGGTGATCATGGCCCCGTCCCGCTGGGCGGTGTAGATGTTCTGGAAGATGCTCTCCCCGGCGAAGGCCTTGGCAAACATCTTGCCCAGGCCGCCGCCGGTGGTCTCCATCTTGAAGTCCGGGGTCTGCCAGACCATGGAGCCGCTCTCGGTGATCATCTGCTCGCCCTTTTCCATCTGGCACACCACCACGGGGAAAGCCCCGCCTTTGATCTCATAGGTCATGGTTTGATTCCTTTCTCTGCAAGACGCAGTCAGATTCCGTGTTGTGTTTCCTCCCACCCCTCCAGGGTGCGGTAATCCAGCTTTCCCCGGGGGGTGAGGGGGAGTTCCGGCAGGAAACGGTAGCCCGCCGGGATGAGGTAGGTGTTCAGTTCCTCCCGGGCCCGGGCCCGGAGGGCGGCCTCCAGCTCCGTTGGGTCCACGCCCCGGGCGGGGACCACCCAGGCCATGGGGACGGTCTCCCCGGCCGGGTTCTTCCCGCCCACCACGGCACAGGCCTCCACCCGGGGCTCTGCCAGCAGGCAGTTCTCGATGACCGAGGGGAAGATCTTAAACCCGTTGCGGGAGAGCATCCGCTTCCGCCGCCCGGTGACCACCACCCGGCCGTCCTGGGTGAGGTAGCCCAGGTCCTTGGTCCACACCCAGAGCTCCCCGTCAGGGCCGGGTTTGAGCACCTGGCTGTCGGCCTCCGGCCGGCGGTAGTAACCGTTCATCACAGCCTTGCTCTGGATGATGAGCTCCCCCTGCACTTCCGGCGGGCAGAAGGCGCCGGTGTCCGGGTCTGCCGCCGCGACCCGGCACCCGGGGAGGGGCCGGCCCACGTCGCCGTCCTCCCACGTCCCGTAACTGACGCACATGATCCCCCCGTCCTCGGACATGCCGTACTCCTTGATGAGCCGGGAGGGGCAGCCCCGCTGGGCCAGGAAGGTGTTCAGGCGGCGCTCCAGCTCCGCCGGGAGGACGTCCCCCCCGCACCGGGGGACCTGGAGGAAGGACAGGTCCGCCCCCTCCGCCCAGGGATCCTGGAGGAGGAACTGCCAATAGGCGGTGGTGCCGCACACCTGCTCCGGGCGGTAGCGGCGGAGCATCTCCCCCAAATCGTGGGGGCGGAAGAGGGGGCAGAGGATCACCCCCATCCCCAGGGAGAGGGGGGTGTGGAGGCACTGGCTCAGGCCAAAGACCGCAAAGAGGGGGAGGAGGACCAGGGCGGAACCTCCCCTGCCGTATTCCGTATCCGCCCGGGCGTAATGGTCCAGGGACCAGGCGAAGGACCGCCGAGAGAGGACCACCCCTTTGGCCGGGCCGGTGGTGCCGCCGGTGTAGGTGATGGCCACGGCCTCCTCCCACCGGCGGATCTCCGGGGGCTGGCCATCATGGGGGCGCAGGAAATCCTCCCAGGCCAGGCAGCCTGCCCCGGCCTGGGCCTGCCAGGTGTTCAGGTGGAGTTTCTCCCCCAGCTCTGGAGCCAGGTAGGGGGCCAGAGGGAGGACCACAAAGTGCTCCGTGGGGGCACTGCCCCGGTGGCGGTAGACCTTGGGAAAGGCCACTTCCAGCACCAGGGCGACCTTGGAGCCCGCCTGGGTGAGGTAGTCCTCCACCTCGGCGGGGCTCACCTTCATGTCCACCCAGTTGGCCACCGCCCCGATCCGGTCGATGGCATAGAAAGCCATCACCGCCTCCGGGGTGTTCAGGGAGAACAGGGAGACCAGGTTCCCCTCCCCCACCCCCAGGGCCCGGAGGCCGGCCTCCACCTGGAGGATCCCCTGGAAGAGGGCCTCATAGGTGAGGGAACGGTCCCCGCAGCGGAGGACGGTCTCCCCCTCCCGCCCCTGGCCGGCCTGCCACAGGGCCTCGTGGAGGGCCTGCCGTCTCACAGGAGGGTGAGCTTGGGGCCGCCGTCGGGGTTACGGTCCCCCCCCGGGCCGCCCTTGTTCACGGTGATGTTGTCGGGGTTGATGGGGACCTTCCGGAGCATCAGGCCGGGGATGCCGGAGGCCGCCGACAGGCTGGCGCACTCCGACTGCATGTAGGGGAAGAGCTGGTCATAGACCTCCCCGTGGATCTGCCGCTTGACCTCGTCGGTGGTGGCGCCGGTGCAGCTGAAGATGCCCACCAGGACCACGGTCATGGTGAACTTGCCCCCGGCGAACTCCTTGTCCCGCAGGGTCTGCTGAAGCTTGCCCACGCAGCGGGTGCCGTCGGCCATGAAGCTGACGTTCAGGGAGAAGGAGCTGTCCAGCTGGACCTGCCCGGATTTTTCCAATTTATTGATGAGGTGGATCTCCTGCACTTTCTGGGTCATTAACGTTGCGTTTGCCATAGGAAAGGATCCCTTCTTTCGTGAAATGATACTGTTATTATACACAGCCGGCCGGGGAAAGTCCATGGATACTTTCCCGCATCCCGCAGAATATTCCTGGACCGCCCCGCCATACTAAGGGCATATTGCATGCCATCGGCACGGGCTTTGGGGAGGACAGCGACTGCAGTCAAACGCTGTCCGCGGCCAACCCGTGCCCGCCGGAAGGGGGCAGTCTTTTTGAACACGAAAAAACGCGGGCGGCAGACGGTGCGGTTTGCCACCCCGCCCTCCATTGCCGGCTTCGGCAGCACGGTGGGGCGGATGGAGCGGGCGGGGCCCCTGGGCCCCTGCTTTGACCTGGCCGGGGAGGACGACACCTTCGGCCAGCCCAGCTGGGAAAAGGCGGAGACCGCCATGCAGAAGCAGGCCCTGACCTTTGCCCTGGACCGGGCAGGGATCCAGGGGGAGCAGCTGGACTACGTCTTTGCCGGGGACCTGCTCAACCAGTGCATCGCCACAGCCTACTCCCTCCGGGACTGGAGCATCCCCTTCTTCGGCCTCTACGGGGCCTGCTCCACCATGGCCGAGGGGCTCTCCCTGGCGGCCATGGTCATCGACGGGGGCTTTGCCGCCTATGCCGCCGCCATGACCTCCTCCCACTTCTGCTCGGCGGAGCGGCAGTACCGCAGCCCCCTGGAGTACGGCGGGCAGAAGCCCCCCACCGCCCAGTGGACCGCCACCGGCGCCGGAGCGGTGATCCTCGCCCAGGGCGGGCCGGGGCCCTATATCACCCACGCGACCACCGGCAAGGTGGTGGACAAGGGAATCACCGACGCCAGCAACATGGGGGCGGCCATGGCCCCGGCGGCTTACGCCACCCTGCGGGCCCACTTTGAGGAGACCGGCCGGGGGCCGGAGTTTTACGACGCCATCGTCACCGGCGACCTGGGAAGCCTGGGGAAGGAGATCGTCCTGGACTTCTTCCGCCAGGACGGGGTGGCGCTGCCCCACTACGACGACTGCGGGGTCCTCCTCTTTGACCCCGCCCGGCAGGACGTCCACGCCGGGGGCTCTGGCTGCGGGTGCAGTGCGGTGGTGCTCACCGGCTATCTTCTGGGGAAGATGCGGCGGGGGGAATGCCGGCACCTCCTCTTCTGCGGCACCGGGGCCCTCCACTCCCCCACCGCCACCATGCAGGGGGAGAGCATCCCCGGCATCTGCCACGCCGTGGCCATCGCCGCGGAGAAAGGAGACACGCCATGAGCAGTCCGGAGACCTATCTGGCCGCCTTCCTCTGCGGCGGCCTGCTCTGCCTTCTAGGACAGGTCCTCATCGACCGCACCCGCCTGACCCCCGCCCGGATCCTGGTGGTCTATGTGGTGGCGGGGGTGGTTTTGGGGGCCGTGGGGCTCTACCAGCCCTTGGTGGACCACTGCGGCGCCGGGGCCACCGTTCCCCTCACCGGGTTTGGGTACAACCTGGCCCTGGGGGTGTCGAAAGCCGTGGCGGAGGAGGGGCTGCTGGGCATCCTCACCGGCGGGGTAACGGCTGCCGCCGGTGGGATCGCCGCCGCGGTGTTCTTTGGCAACCTCATCGCCCTTCTCTTTCGCTCCAAGCCCAAGGGGTGACCCCGTTGCCTTTTTCCTCCCGGGCTGATATAATGGGGAAAACAGCAGAAGGAGGGCGCCCTATGGTGACTTGGGAACAATTGGAGGACATGTGCCAGCACTGCCAGGCCTGCCCCCTGGGGGAGACCCGGACCAACGTGGTCTTCGGCGTGGGCAACCGCCAGGCGGACATCCTCTTCATCGGCGAAGGCCCCGGGGAGCAGGAGGACCTTCAGGGAGAGCCCTTCGTGGGCCCGGCGGGGCATCTGCTGGACCTGATGCTCTCCCTCATCGACCTGGAGCGCTCCAAGGTCTACATCGCCAACATCGTCAAGTGCCGTCCCCCCAAAAACCGGGACCCCCTCAACACCGAGCAGGACGCCTGCATCGGCTACCTCCGGGCCCAGACCGCCCTGCTCCGGCCTAAAATCATCGTCTGCCTGGGGCGCATCGCCGCCATGCGGATCATCGACAAGGACTTCCGCATCACCAAGCAGCACGGCCAGTGGTTCCACCGGGCGGGGGTGGCCATGACCGCCATCTATCACCCCTCCGCCGTCCTCCGGGACCCCTTCAAGGGGCCGGACACCTTCGTGGACCTGAAGAGCATCCAGGCCAAGGTCCGGGAACTCTGTCCGGACAGTTTTACTCCCTTGGTCTACTAACCCTTTTCCAGCAGCAAACTGCGCCCCTTCCCTGGCAATTCGCCGTGGGAAGGGGCGCGGTCTTTTACCTTACAGATCCATTACAAGGGGACGACGTTCTCCGGAGCGCCTGCCAGGAAGGCGTCCACGTTGCGGAAGACGATCTCCGCCCGGCGGAGCATGCTCTCCTCGGTGGCGAAGGCCACATGGGGGGTGAGAACGGTGTTCTTGGCGTGGAGCAGGGGGTAGTCCGCCGGGAGGGGCGGCTCCATGTCAAACACGTCAATGCCGGCGCCGGCCAGCTTGCCCTGGTTCAGAGCGTCGGCCAGGGCGGCGTTGTCCACGATGGCCCCCCGGGCCACGTTCAGGAGGATGGCGGTGTCCTTCATCCTGGCCAGAAGGTCCCGGGAGATCATGCCCTTGGTCTGGGCGTTGTTGGGCACATGGATGGAGACGATGTCGCTCTGGGCCATGAGCTCCTCCAGGGAGACGTAAGTCACCCCCATCCCCTCTACCTCCGGCCGGCGGGTGCGGGAATAGGCGATGACCTTGGCCCCGAAGGCCTGGAAAAGCTGGGCGGTCCGGGTGCCGATGGCCCCGGTGCCCACGATGCCCACGGTGCGCCCGGCGATCTCCCGGCCCCGGAAGGGGGCGCCGCTGCCGCCCTGCCGGGTGGCGGCGTCCGCCGGAGGGAGCTGCCGCAGGCAGGCCACAGCCAGCCCCAGGGCCAGCTCCGCCACGCACTGGGTGGAGTAGCCGGCGGCGTTGCACACCGTGACCCCCTTGTCCCGGCAGGCGTCCAGGGCCACGTGGTCCACCCCGGTGAAGGCCACGTTCAGCAGCTTCAGGTTGGGGGCCCCCTCCACCACAGAGGCGGGATAGGGGTTGTTGGCGATGATGGCGATGTCACTGTCCCCGGTGCGGCGGAGAAGTTCCGCCGGGTCGGTGGTCTTGTCCCCATAGCAGGTCATGGTGTGACCCCGGGCCTCCAGCCCGGCCTGGTATTGGGCCAGGACCTCCGCCGGGATCCCCAGGGGCTCCAAAAGGGCAATCTTCATACCCGCGCCCCCTTAGAAGGGCAGGTTCATGCCGCCGGTGATCTTGCCCATGCTGGCGCTCATGTCGTCCATGGCGGCCCGGATGGCCTCGTTCACCGCGGCGATGACCATGTCCTGGAGCATCTCCACATCCTCCGGGTCCACGGCCTCGGGGTCGATGGTGAGGGCCTTCAGGTTGTGTCTGCCGTCCACCGTGGCGGAGACCACGCCGCCGCCGGCGGTGGCGGTGTATTCCTTTTCCTGCAGCTCGGCCTGGGTCTTCTCCATGTCGGCCTGCATCTTCTGGGCCTGCTTGATCATGTCCATGTTCAGCCCGGGCATACCCATGCCCTTGCCGCCCTTGCGGCCCATGGGGGGGCGTCCATATCCTTTTGCCATTGTTCTCGTGCTCCTTTTTCGGTATTATTTCACGGTAAAGTTTCCAAACTGCTGACCCAGGGCCAGCAGGTCATCGAAGTTGTCTGCCTTGCCAGGGGAAGGCGGGTCCGCCTGGGGCGGCTTGCCCACCTGGAAAGCCGCCCGCCGCTTTTGGCCGGTGTAAGCCTCCGCCGCCTGCTCCAGCAGGGCGGGGGTGTTCCCCCGGCTGAGGAAAGACTTGGTGAGGTCGGAATCCGTCCAGAGGGTGAGGGTGTTTTCCTCAAAGACCCCAGTGACCGAGGCGGGGTTGCGGAGGAAGGAGTCCACCATAGGGGGCAAACCCTTCAGCGCGGCCAGAAAGCCCGCCCAAGTGGGGGCGCCGTCTGCCGGGGCGGCGGGTTCTGTCGGGGCCGGGGCCGGAGGCGGAGCCACCGGCGGCTCCGGCTGGGGCGGGGCGGCCTGGACTGGCGGGGGTGGGGGCTCCACATCCCAGGGCGGGGCGTCCTCCTCCTCGGCAAAGACGAAGGGGGGCTCCTCCTCATCCGCTTCTTCCGGTTCCGGCTGCGGCTCCTCCGGCGGCGGGGCGCTCTCCCCTGCCGGCGGAACGGCCGGCGCCGGGGACGGAGTGGCGGGGAAACCCTGGGCGGCCTGGGCCTCCAGGCGGCTCAGCCGGGAGAGGATGCCCTCGGGGGTGTCGGAAAGGCGGCGGTCACAGAGGCGGATGAGACACAGCTCCGCGTCCACCCGTCGGCTGCTGCTGTGGTAGAGGTCCGCCTGGGCGCTTTGGAGGAGGAGCATCATCTGCACCAGCTCCGCGGCGGTGAACTGCTCCTCCAGGGCGCGGAGGGTCTTCTCCCCATACCCCCCGGTGAGCAGGCCGCGCCCCCCCTCCGGGGCGGTCTTGCGGACCAAAAGGTCCCGCACCAGGGAGGCCAGCTCCCCTAAGAGGGCACCCATGTCCTTGCCGTCCTGGTAGAGTTCCCCCAGGATGGCCAGGGCGCCGGAGGTGTCCTCCCGGGCCACGCAGTCCAGCAGCTGGGCGGTGCGCCGGCTGCCGGTGAGGCCCAGCACCTCCAGCACCCGCTCCTCGGTGAGCTCCCCGTCGGTGCCGCTGCACTGGTCCAAGAGGGACAATCCGTCCCGCAGACCCCCGTCGGCCAAACGGGCCAGAAGCTCCGCCGCCGGAGGGGTGAGGGGAATCCCCTCCTCCTTGGCCACATAGCGCAGGCGGTCGGAGAGGGCTTTGGGGGAGATCCGCTTGAAGGCAAACTGCTGGCACCGGGACTTAATGGTGGCGGGCACCTTGTGCAGCTCCGTGGTGGCCAGGATGAACATCAGGTGGGCCGGGGGCTCCTCCAAAATCTTCAGCAGGGCGTTGAAGGCGGCGGTGGAGAGCATGTGGACCTCGTCCACGATGTACACCCGCTTGGCCACTGCCGCGGGGGTATAGGCCGCCTCGTCCCGAAGGGCGCGGATCTGGTCCACCCCGTTGTTGGAGGCGGCGTCCAGCTCCACCACATCCAGGATGGAGCCGTTCTCGATGCCCAGGCAGGCTGGGCAGGCGTTGCAGGGGTTGCCGTCCACCGGATGCTGGCAGTTCACTGCCCGGGCCAGGATCTTGGCGCAGGTGGTCTTCCCCGTGCCCCGGGTGCCGGTGAACAGGTAGGCGTGGGACAGCCGCCCGGCGGCTACCTGGCGCTTCAGGGTCTCTGTAATGTGTTCCTGCCCCACCACCTCGTCAAAGGTGCGGGGGCGCCACTTACGGTACAGGGCCTGGTACACTGGGTCTTCCTCCTCTCCCCGATCAAAAAACAAAGAAGTCTGCCGAAGGTTCGGCGACCGGCAGGACCGCACACCGGCCTTTGAAGACCCCCTCATCCCTGTCTCACCGGCAGCCAGCTCGAAACCGGCAAACCCGCGGCACACGCGGCGTTCTGCTTAGTGCTGCTCGGTTCCCCGCCTGACACGGTTCACAGTGCTGCGTTGCGCAGGACCGATTCCTCATCACCGCTTACCGGCAACTAACGGAACAAGGGGCCTCCGGGGACCGGGATTCATCCCTGCTGTAGCGGATTGCAGGTACAGGGCACCGCTATCTCCCCGACTAGTGCGGCCATGCCCGACGCCGACTGGCATCCGGCAGACTTTGGACTCTATGATACAACATTTCCCCGGAAGATGCAAGAATTTCCCGGCAAAAAACTTGCCCCCGCCGGAAAAAAAGGCTTTACATTTCTGGAAGTTCTGGTATACTAATGTACTGTTCAGAGCACATGGGCCTGTAGCTCAGTTGGGAGAGCGTTCGGTTCGCATCCGAGAGGTCAAGGGTTCAAGTCCCTCCAGGTCCACCAATTTAGGACGTCGCCTATGGATATCGCATAGCGGCGCAAAGTTATGAGACACCCCTGTGAATAACAGGGGTGTCCCGCTTTTTTGTGTTCATTATTGATCGTTCTGGACTTTGCTCGGAGATCGAGCTGCACTATTTTTATGAGTGGGAGAGAACGGCCGGTTTCACTGGTGAGTCTATCGCACCACTTCTGACACGGATGTTTCTCTCTGCACCACTTTTAAGTAGATGATGCGGATATTTTTCGACAGACTGAGGTCGGCAGCAAGAAATGCTGCCGACCCCTGATCACTTATTTGCAAAGGCGGGCGGGACTGTCAACGAAGACGCGAAGCGGCGTTCATTTTATCGTTGACTGGCTCGGCTGGCTTTGCTACTTATCAACTTTGCGTAGTAGTATGCCACATACACAAATAGCCAGTATAAGAATTACTACCAGTGGCAACAAGTTTTCAAGCTGGAATGTACTATCTGCCATTACTTTATATCCCCATGAGGCCGGAAAAATCTTTCCTACCATTTCAAATGCTTTTGGCAGCAATTCAATCGGGAACATAATTCCAGAAAGCATGATAGAGGGCAGAAAAATGATGATAGAGACCATTGAAGTTTTTGCCTGGTCTTTTACTGCTAAACCAATTATGCTGGCAATGCTAAGGGATACCGCAATAAAAATAGCAAGGCTGGCAAAGTACAACACCGGATTTTCTGGTATCTCAGCATTGAAAGCAAGCGGCGCAGCAATGTATAAAATTATGCTCATAATAAACAGATGTATATATGCGGAAATATTCGTCAAAACAAGACCGAGATATAATGGCACGCCATTTGCTTTATAAACTTTTTTAATATCGCTGCTGTAAATTTCAACAAGAGAGGGCGGCAAACCAATTAACGCACCCATTGTTACTCCGAAAATCGTCATAGACTGAATGAGAGTATATCTTGCTTCTGGCATGACAGAGGTGAATATCCCACCCATAACTGCAAAAAACAAGAGAGGAACAATATAGCAGGTTATGAGTAATGTTTTACTCCGTATGTCTAACTTCCATTGTAAAGAAACCCCGTATAAAAATGCACTCATCTATTATTCCCCCTTTGCAATCCTCATAAAATGTTGTTCCAGAGTACCGCGATTGATCTGTATATCTACAATAGGTTCTTCTTTTTCTTTATACTGTGTAAGCAGCGACAGCAATGTTTCTCCGATATTATCAGATTCGTATTTTTTGGTGCTGTTTTCTGTTTGAATTATGATGTTATAATGCCTTCCTACGGTTTCCCCCAATTGTCCAACGGTTCCAATAAAAACAATCTTCCCCTCGGACAAAATAGCAATCCGGTCACATAAATTCTCTACTTCAGCCATGTCATGGCTTGTTAATATGATTGTTTTTCCCATTGCCTTCAATTGTCGAATTTGTTTGTGTAAAGAAAGCCGTCCTTCCACATCAAGACCAGCTGTTGGCTCATCCAGAAAAAGAATGTCTGGATTTCGCGTTAGAGCGAGTGCTAAATGAAGTCGCCGCTTCTGCCCTGTCGATAATTGATAATACTGTCTTTTCTCAAGCTCATAAATGCCGAGAGCCTCAAGCATTGCTTTATCAAGGGGAGTTTTATTCCATTTGGCGAACAATTTGACCGCTTCCAATGGTTTAATACGTTCCGGCAAAGAAGCTGACTGTAATTGGATTCCTATTCTACCGTGGATTGTAATGTTTCCACTATCGTATTTTCTTAGACCTTCGATACATTCAAGAGAGGTGGTTTTTCCTGCGCCATTTACGCCGAGCAGCGCGAAAATCTCTCCTTGCCGTACACAAAAATCCAAACCGTTCAACACAACATGGGCTCCGTAGCTTTTCTTTAAACCACTGACTTTTATAGCCTCATTCATTTCGTTCCCTCCTGAAACGGGTCAACTCCTAATTTGGAAAAATAGAAGCCTAATGCTTGCTCAACATAGCCATTGGCAATACTTTGTTTTTCTTTCCAGCTCTGTTCTGCGTTTTGAAATTGCCCTAATTCGATGAGTTTAGGGAGCATACTCATATCTCCACCAGTAAAATCAGTTATCATATTCCAATAGGCTTTTGCGAAATTCTGTCCCTCGTCACTGTCTGCGGGAACACCTGCATTTTGAAGTCTTATCGCTTCGTCTTGAAGCTGCATGAAAGTGTCCATAAATGCCTTTCCGCTGTCTTTATTAAAATGGCTGCGGATGTGGTCAAGGGTCTGGTCATCAAAATGCTTAATTAACCAGTAGAAATCGTTTTTCATCTGCAAATTAACAATAATATCAGCATATTTTTTGAAGTCAACAGACTGCATTTGAAGAACTTCCTCGCGCAATACTTCCAGTTCCCTCAGCGTTTCGGACAGGCTATCTATTTTTTGCTTGACAGCGGCAGCCTGTTCCGTTAGAACAGCAGCAATTTCAGCTGGTGTATCAAGAGGAATCAACCGGTTCTTTATATCGTCCAGAGAAAAACCCAAGTGCTTGAGGGACAAAATCTGATGAAGCTTAACGATGTCCTTTTCCGTATATAACCTGCGACCCCCTTCACTCATGGCTGAGGGAGAGAGCAAGCCTTCTCTATCGTAATGTTGTAATGTCCGTACAGTAACATCCATTTTCTTTGCGACTTCGCCAACTGTCATATAACCTTGTGGTATAGCTTTATGCTTATCCATATCGTACCTCCTGCTTATAGTATATCTTATTACGTTACGTCACAAACAAGCTTTTTTGAACAGATTCAAGAAAACTGGTGCCGAGCTAAATTACTGTGTCACCCCTTATTAAAGTTGGTCTAACTGTGTCAAAGTATGATATAACGTAAAAGCGAGGTCAGCGATATCCATTGTTGACGTCGCAACACATACCGGAAAAGGCACGGCGCAGGCCGTGCCTTTTTGCATACCCTTCGGACATATCCGGGCGGCAGCGCCTATGGCCTGCCTCCCCCGTTTCCTTCCTGGGCCAAAGCCCTTTCCAGGTCGGCCAGAAACCGGGCTTGCTGCCTTTTTAGATATCCCCAGACCAAGGGGTGCGGAATAACCTTTTTCAGGGTGACGGTTTCCCGGAAGGTGACCTGGGTTCCCGCCCCCTGGGCTGTGAACCGGCCCACCCAGTGTCCTGTCAGGTTGGGATTTTCCAGGTCAAACGCCCACCGCCGGCAGGGTTCCGCCGCGGTGACGGTGCACAGGGTCTGAATCCCACCGGGGGCGTGCTCCAGAAACTGCTTCTCGTTTAAGATCTCTGCCCGGAGAAGGTCCCGCCGCCAGGCAGGATACCCTTCCACCCCAGTGACCACCCGCCAGACGGTCTGGACGTCCCAGGGCAGCACGGCGGTTCGCTCTGTTGTGATGGTCATTCTCCTCTCCCCTTTCCTGCAGCTGGTCTGTGTCCTCTCCCACCATACCACAGGCCGGCGGAAAAGGGAAGGCAAAAAACGAGGCCCTCCCACAGCCCCGAGGGGGGCCGCAGGAGGGCCTATCGATTCCAGTTACAGGCTGTGCTTCACCCGGTCGTGCTCCTCGGCCCGCTTGGCGTCGTTGAAGCGGTCCAGGGTGCCCACCAGGTAGCCGGTGATCCGGCGGATGCGCTGAAAGGGCACCGGCACGAACACGGGGAGGATGCCGTACTCATCCGGGTTGCCGGTGCGGCGGATGGAGATCTCCTGGACCGTCCGGCCCTCCTCCTTCTCCATCATTCGGATGGCCGCCTGCACCACAGACTCGGGGATGTTTTCTGGGTTATGGATCTTCACATGCATACGGGAGACCTCCTTGTCTTTGTTTTCACACAGATTATACCGCCGGAGGCCTCCTCTGCGCAGTGACAAAGTCACCGGGAAATCTTCCCCGGTCCCGGGCCGGATACCGGTTGACAACCTATAAAATAAGACGTACAATAATGACACAATCTCCTTGTACCCGCGCGAAAATCGAAAGGATTGTGGAGGTAAGGATATGAAATTTTCCAGCAAAGTCAAGCGGTGCGAGCTCTCCCCCATGCGCAAGTTCCATCCCTATGCCGTGGCTGCGGAGGCCAAGGGCCGCAAAATCTACCACCTGAACATCGGCCAGCCCGACGTGGAGACCCCGCCTCAGTTTTTCGACGCCGTGCGCAACTTCCGGCTGCCTGTCCTGGAGTACGCTCCCTCTCCCGGTATGCCGGAGCTGATCGACGCCATTCAAGGTTACTATGACAACCTGAACATGCACTTCGAGAAGGACGAGATCCTCATCACCACCGGCGGTTCTGAGGCCCTCTCCATTGTCTTCCAGTGCATTTTGGACGACGGGGATGAGGTCCTCATCCCGGAGCCCTTCTACCCCAACTACGCCACCATGGTGAACACCACCGGGGCCAGCATCCACCCCATTCCCACCTCTCCCCACGAGGGTTACCGCTACGCCGACCGGGCCAAGATTGAGGCCCAGATCAACGAGCACACCCGGGCCATCGTGTGCACCAACCCCGGCAACCCCACCGGCGTGGTTCTCACCCCGGAGGAGCAGCGGCTGATGTGCGACATCGCCAAGGAGCACAACCTGTTCATCATCGGGGACGAGGCGTACCGTGAGTTCGTCTACGCCGGCGAGCCCCTGCAGTCCTTCGGCGAGTACGCCGACGCCGCGGAGAACGTGGTGGTCATCGACACCGTCTCCAAGCGCTTCTCCGCCTGCGGCGCCCGCATCGGCGCCATCCTCACCCGCAACCACGAGCTGCTGGGCGAGGCCATGAAGTATTGCCAGGCCCGGCTGTCCGTGGCCACCCTGGACCAGGTGGCCTCCGCTGCCCTGTACAACGTGGGCCCCGAGTACTTCGCCGCCGTCCGGGAGGAGTATAAGCGCCGCCGGGACACCGTGGTGGCCAAGCTGGCTGAGATTCCCGGCGTGGTCTGCGAGTGCCCCAAGGGCGCCTTCTACCTCATGGCCGCCCTGCCGGTGGACGACGCCGACAAGTTCCAGCAGTGGCTGCTGGAGGAGTTCGAGGACAACGGCGAGACCGTGATGTTCGCCCCCGGCGAGCCCTTCTACGCCACCCCCGGCAAGGGGAAGAACGAGGTCCGCATCGCCTACGTGCTGAAGCAGGCCGACCTGGAACGGGCCATGGACCTGCTGGCCAAGGGCATCGCCGCCTATAACAAGCGCTGAGACACAGAACCCGAAAAAGACACGGAACCGACGCCCTGGAAGCCATGGCTTCCAGGGCGTCTTTCTCATAGGATCAGGCGGCAGGGCGCAGGGTCAGGAAGCGGTCGGCCATCACCGCCAGCTGGGCCCGGGTGGCGGTCCCCTCCGGGTCCAGGGTGTTTGCCTGGGTCCCTTGGAGGATACCCTCCCCCACCGCCCACTGCAGGGCTTCCCGGGCCCAGGAGGCCACGGCGGCGCTGTCCCGGTATCCCGCCAGGGAGGCCTGGCGGCTGACGTCTTCCCCCTGGGCCTGGGCATAGCGGTAGAGGAACACCGCCAGCTCCTGCCGGGTGACGGGGCGGCCGGGGGCGAAGGTCCCCTCCCCGGTCCCCTGGGCGATGCCCTTCTCCTCCGCCCAGCGGAGGGGGGCGGCATACCAGGCCCCGGCGGGGACGTCGGCAAACTCAGACGCGCCGGACACCGCCGGGGACCCGGCCATGCGGTAGAGCAGGGCCACCACTTCCTCCCGGAGGGCGGGGCTGTCCGGGGCAAACCGATGGGGCGCCACCCCCTGAAGGAGCTTTTTCTGGTATAGGTCCAGCACCGCCGGGCCATACCAGGCCTTGGGGCTCACGTCGGAGAAGGGCTGGCTGACCTCTTCCACGAAAACCCCCTCGGTGAACCGGTCCAGGTCCACGTTGCCGGCGATGCCGGGGACCCGGCCGTTGTCCTCATATTGGAACCCCACCCAGGACCGCCAGGGACCGATGGACTCCGGCTCCTTGGGGCCGTAGTCGGCGATCCACAGGGGGTAGCGGGTCAGGCTCTCCTCCCAGATGGAGGCGGCGCTGTAGGCGTTGGTATAAAACACCGGGGTGATCCCCGTGCGGGCCTCCAGGGTCTGGGCAAAGGCCAGGGCGATGGCGTTGAGCTGGGCATGGGAGAGGCTCCCATACTGCTCAAAGTCCACCGCCGGGCGGCAGTCATAGGAGACCTCTCGCAGGAGCTCCGCGAAATAGGCCGCCTGCTGCCGGGCCTGGGCGGGATTCTCGGCGGTCACGTAGAAGTAGAACCCCGTCTTCAGCCCGGCTTCCCGGGCCTTGGCGACGTTCTCCCGGAAGCGGGTGTCCTCCGCGTGGCCGTAGCCCGCCCGGATATAGACCACCGTTTTCCCGGCGGCCTTCACCTGGGCAAAGTCGATCTCCCCCTGCCAGACGCTCACATCCAGCCCCTGGTGGGTGGCCGCCTGGGCCCCTGCGGGGAGGACGGTCAGGGACAGGAGGAGCAGCAGGGCGCAAACACGTGTCATCCAGTTTCGTTTCATTGCATTCACCATAACTTTCTCTGGGATCGGTCCATCCTATGCCCCGCCCAGGGGTTTGGTGAAAAGAAGGTCGAACAACAGCAAACCGGCGGCAGTTTGGAACACTGCCGCCGGTGTTTTCTCACCGCAGGGTAAAGTAGAGCAGCACCACCGCGCCCAGGACGATGCGGTACCAGCCAAAGACTTTGAAGTCGTGCTTCTTCACATAGCCCATGAGGAACTTGATGACCACCACAGAGACCAGGAAGGCCACCAGGCACCCCACCACCAGGGTCCAGATCTCCGCGCTGGTGAAGGTGAAGCCGAACTGCAGCAGCTTCACGAAGCTCAGCCCGAACATCACCGGCACCGCCAGGAAGAAGGTAAACTCCGCCGCCGCCACCCGGGACACCCCGATGAGCAGGGCCCCGATGATGGTGGACCCCGACCGGGAGGTGCCGGGGATGATGGAGAGCACCTGGAACAGGCCGATGAGGAAGGCCGTGCGATAGGTGATCTCCTCCAGGGTGTTCACCTTGGGGGTGCGGGTCTTGTTCCAGTTCTCGATGAGGATGAACCCGATGCCGTAGAGGATCAGGGCCGCCGCGATCACCGTGGGGGTGTGGAGGTGGGCCTCGATGTAGTCGTCAAAGAGCAGGGTCACCACCGCCCCGGGGATGCAGGCCACCACCACCTTCAGCCACATCTGGATGGTGTCCCACCGCACCGCGGGCTGGGTGGGGGTCTTTTTCTGGAAGGGCCACATCTTTTCCCAGAAGAGGATCACCACCGCCAGGATGGCCCCCAGCTGGATGACCACCAGGAACATGTCCTTGAACTCCGGGGTGATGTTCATCTGTAAGAACTCATCCACCAGGAGCATGTGGCCCGTGCTGCTGATGGGGAGCCACTCGGTGATCCCCTCCACGATGCCCAGGAAGATGACTTTCAACAGTTCAATGACGCTTTCAATCATACCATGGATCCCTCCTGTATCCTTGCTGCCCGCCGGCCGTGTCTGGGGCGGGGCGGGGCGCTGCCGTGCTTATCCCTCCGCCTCCAGCACCTGGCCCAGGGCTTTGGCAAAGTCGGGAAATGCCTTCTTCAGGCGGAGGATGTGCCCCTGCCCGTCCAGGAAGCAGTGCTCGGAGTTCCCCTCGAACACCACCGTCCCGGCGGCGTTGCGCATCACATAGTGCAGCCCCAGGCGGATCCCGGTGAGCTTGGTGAGGCGCACCTGGATGGCCACCACCTCCGGGAACTTGGTGTCGTGCTTGTACTTGGCGTCCAGGGCCGTCACCGGGGAGACCGCCCCCATGGCCTCCAGCTTTTCAATGTTCCAACCCAGCTGGGCCAGGAAGTCCACCCGGGCCTCCTCCATCCAGCGGATGTAGTTGCTGTGATGGGTGATGCCCATGCGGTCGGTCTCGTAATACTGCACGGTGTGGTGATAGGGTGTCATGGGCGCCTCCTTGGAATACGCAAAAGAACAGCCGGAAGCCGTGGGGAAACAGGGCTCCCGGCTCTGGGATGGTCTGCAAGTGTGCCGGTAGAGTATAGCACAGATTCCCCCCTGTGACTAGCCGCGCTTTGCACAATTCTTCCGCCGGGTGCCGCGAGGCGGGCAGAAAAGAGGCGGAGCAGTGGGGCTCCGCCTCTTTGGGTTACAGGTGGAAGGTGCCGCGCGCCACGGGGCACCTGGGAAACCGGCTCAGACCAGCTTGGTCCAGTCTTCCGTGCCGTTGTCCTTGGTGTACTCGTGGGCGTTGGTGGCCTCCACGATCTGGACTCTACACCCCTCGCACACTGGGTAAGCTTGTGGCGGCTCTGAAGGGCTTGGCATGACTCTGTATTTTCAGGACCGCTATGGGGACCTTCGGGAGATCGCCCAGGTCAGTGGAGAGGCTGCCGCCATGGAGCAGATCCGCGCCTTCTGCGACGAACGAAACTTTACTATCTACTACGTAAGGACGTGGACCGCCCCCGTCAACGGGCGGGAAATGACAGTATACGATGTTGGCAGTCATTCTGAATATTTTCTCATCGACCGAACAACATCATAGTCAGTAGAAACCGCGAAAAAAATAGGAGCGCGAATGCGCTCCTATTTTTTAGATTCTATA
The DNA here is from genome assembly GCA_019115545.1 of Candidatus Evtepia faecavium. Lineage (GTDB taxonomy): Bacteria > Bacillota > Clostridia > Oscillospirales > Oscillospiraceae > Evtepia > Evtepia faecavium. The sequence continues at coordinate 9,003 of DXDK01000050.1, read as the reverse complement.
TAAAAGAATCATAATGGACAAGTAATGGACAAGGAGAGATTTGGCAGAGAAAAGAAGACCTGGATCCCTTGATTACCAAGGGATCCAGGGAAAACAAACTGGTGCGGATGACGGGACTTGAACCCGTACGTCATGGACACACGCCCCTCAAACGTGCCTGTCTACCTGTTCCAGCACATCCGCATTTTTGGTTGCTAGGATAGTATACTCACTCAGCGGGGATTTGTCAATCCCCTTTTCGTGATTTTGGGAAGATTTCTTTCCCCGGGGCCGGCAGTATTCCAGCCGGCCCCAGGGAAAGAAAAGAAACTCACGCCTTCAGCGAAGGGGGATACACCCCCTGGTCGTGGAGGGCTTTCAGGGCCTTCTCCACCACGGGGCGGTCCTCCTGGTAGGTCACTCCGAACCACACCGCGTCGGTGTGGAGGACGGAGACCGTCATCTGGCCGGAGGTGATGAGCCGGTCCACCAGCACCGGCAGCAGGCACTCGGCTTTCTGCTCCCCCGGGGCCAGGTTCTGGAGGAATGCTTGGAAATAGCGGTCCATCTCCTCGAAGATCCAGGGGGTGAAGCCCCAGAAGTTCATGGAGACCACGCTCTCCGGGTCCAGGGGGACCTCCTGGTCGGGGTCTGCGGCGTCCACAATGGCGCCATCGGGGTATTTCTTGATCTTCAGGGTCTCCTTCACCTTGTCCAGCTTTCCTTCCTTCAGCTGGCAGACCCCCCGGGAGACGGTGCCGTTGTCGCTGACGGTGTTTTTCAGCCGGTAGCCCACCATGGTCCCCTCCCCGGCAGGGGCCAGGGAGAGCAGCTCCTGGAGGATGGTGGCAAAGGCGGACACCCCGTAATAGTCATCGGCGTTGATGATGGCGAAAGGCTCCTGCACCAGGTCCCGGGCGCACAGGGCGGCGTGGACGGTGCCGAAGGGCTTGGTCCGCCCCTCCGGGATGGTGTAAAAGGCGGGCACGCTGGAGAAGTCCTGGACGGCGTAGGCCACCTCCACCGGCTCCCCCTGGGGGGTGCGCATGGTCTGGATCCGGTCGCCGCAGAGGGCGCGGATGGTGGGCTCCATCCCCGGTTTGATGATAAATACGATCTTGTGGAACCCGGCCCGCACCGCGTCGAAGACCGAGTACTCCATGATGGCCTCCCCGTGGGGGCCGATGCCGTCGGTCTGCTTCTCCCCGCCATAGCGGGAGCCCATGCCGGCGGCCATGATCACCAATGCTGCTTTCATATCCTGTATCGCTCCATTTCCCCGCGCAGGCGGGTGTTTTTCACGCCTTATTATACTATGCCCGGCGGATTTTTTCCATCGTGTCCCGGAATTTTTCGGCATTTTCTGCAATTTTTTGCCCAAAATGCCTGACCACCGCCGGGAAATGTGGTAAAATAGAGGAACCAAACCCGGACCCCAACACAACGAAGGAGGTTTCCCCATGGAACAACTGACCCTGCACTGGCATGGACATGCCTGTTTTTCCCTGACCTGCCGGGACTTCACGGTGGTCTTTGACCCCTATGAGGACAACTACGTCCCCGGCCTGCCGCCCCTGCACCTGACGGCAGACCTGGTGCTGTGCTCCCACCAGCACGGCGACCACAACGCCGCCGGCCTGGTCACCCTCCGCACCGGGAAGGAGAACCCCTTCCGCATCACCCCCATCCCCACCTTCCACGACCCTGAGGGCGGCAAGCTCCGGGGGGACAACACCATCCACCTCCTGGAGGTGGGGGACCTGCGCATCGCCCACTTCGGGGACCTTGGCTGCCCCCTCACCCCCCTTCAGCGGGCCGACCTGCTGAACCTGGACGTGGCCATGATTCCCGTGGGGGGCTTCTACACCATCGGCCCGGAGGAGGCCAAGGCCCTCATCGACGACCTCCAGCCCAAGGTGGTGGTCCCCATGCACTACCGCAAGGGCCAGGTGGGCCTGCCCGCCGTGGGCGAGGTGGAGGACTTCCTAGCTCTGGTGGACGACTATGTCTATTACCCCGGGGACACCATCTCCATCAACCGCGGCACCCGGCCCCAAATCGCCGTACTCACCTTCCGGGGCTAAGAAAACGCAATGGCAAAAGGCCGCCTTCCGCAAGTTCTGCGGAAGGCGGCCTTTTCATCGGTCCATCTTTTCCCCTTACAGGGCCCGGTAGCGCTCGCTGCGGATCTGCTGCTTGCCGCCCAGGGCGTCGTCGATCATTTTCAGGAACCGCTCCCGGTCGTCGGGAAGGGTCCCCTTCAGGGGCAGGTAGTTGGAGGCGTGGTTGCTGGTGAAGTGGAAGGGACCGTAGTTCAGCCCCGCCACCAGGGCCCGGGTCTCCTCCAGGTACTCCCGGGGGGTGATCATCTGGAACCGCCCCGCCCGGACGTCCTGGTACATGGGGGAGTTGGGCTCCGGCATGTAGGACAGGCAGGAGACGTGGTTGGCCTGCATCTGGTTGAGCACCTTGATGGTCTCCTCCACGTGCTTCTTCGACGGCTCCCCGGGGCCGGCCAGGCCCAGGATCACCGTCACCCACAGGTCGATGCCGGCGTTCTTCAGCAGGGCGGCGGCCTGGAGCATCTGGGCGGAGGTGACCCCCTTGTTCACCTTTTTCAGCAGTTCGTCCCAGCCGGACTCCACCCCCAGATAGGCCCGGGTGAGGCCGGCCTGGCGCAGCTCGATGAGCTGTTCCTGGCTCTTGGTCATGGTGCTGCGGGTGCCGGCATACACCGTCACCTGGCGCAGGTGGGGGAAGGCGGCGTACAGGGCCTCCAGGATCTGGAGCAAATGGGCCTGGCGCATGACGATGGCGTCCCCGTCGCAGAGGAAGACTTTGTCCACGTTGTTGGGCCCGTAGTATTCCCGGGCCATGGCGATGTCCTCCATGATCTCCTTCATGGGGCGGACGTGGAACTTCTTGGTCTTGTACATCCCGCAGAAGGTGCACTTGTTGTGGGAGCACCCCACGGTACATTGGAGCAGGTAGCTCCGCCACTCCCCGGGGGGACGGTAGATCTGACCTTCGTATCGCATGAAACATTCCTCCTGTCTCACTCAGCCCCGGGGGCCGAGGGTATGATTTTCTTCACGGCTTTCTCCGCCTTCTTGCGGGGGAGCATCACCTCCCGGCCGCAGCCGGTACAGCGCAGGCGGAAGTCCATCCCCACCCGGAGGACCTCCCACCGCCGGGAGCCGCAGGGATGCTCTTTCTTCATCTCCAGCACGTCGCCGGGCTGGATCTCCATGGGCGCACACCTCCTTTGCCGCGGGTGTCAAGTTTCGGAACACGGGTGAATATAGTGAAGGCAGACTTTGTCTTACCTGGAACCGCAGAAAGGAAGACTGTGTATGCCCAATCTGTATCCGCCGGAAGGGCGCCTGCTCCACACCGCCGAGAACCAGGCCGCCGGGGAGAGCCTGGCCGCCCTCCGCCAGGCCATGGCACGGCAGACGGTGGTGGAGGGGCGGGCGGTCCTCTGTACCCCCACCCATGACCTGGTGGTCCGCCTGGGGGCCTTCACCGGGACCATTCCCCGGGAGGAGGCCGCCCTGGGCATCCGGGAGGGCACTGCCCGGGAGATCTCCATCCTCTCCCGGGTGGGCAAACCCACCGCCTGCGTGGTCACCGGGGTGGAGGAAGCCCCCTTCCGCCTCACCCTCTCCCGCCGGCGGGCCCAGGAGCGGGCCCTGGAGGCCCTGCTGGCCTGCCCGGTGGGGACGGTCCTCCCCGCCACCGTCACCCACCTGGCCCCCTTCGGGGCCTTTGTGGATGTGGGCTGCGGGGTGGTGTCCATGGTGGGCATCGAGAACTGCTCCGTGGCGCGGATCTCCCACCCGGCCCGGCGGTTCCGCCTGGATCAGGAGATCTACGTGGTGCTCACCGGCGGGGACCGGACCCTAGGCCGGGTCTACCTCTCCCACAAGGAGCTTTTGGGCACCTGGGCGGAAAACGCCGCCCGCTTCTCCCCGGGGATGACGGTGCCCGGATGGGTCCGGGGGGTGAAGCCCTACGGCACCTTTGTGGAGCTGGCCCCCAACCTCACAGGCCTGGCCGACCAGACCCAGGGGCTGAGGGAGGACGACCGGGTGTCCGTCTATCTCAAAGCCATCCTCCCCGACCGGATGAAGGTGAAGCTGAACATTCTCCAGGTCCTGCCGCCCCAGGCGGGGCCGGACCCTCTGTTCTATTTTATCACATCCGGTCAACTCTCCCGGTGGGTGTACTCTCCGCCCGGGCGGCAGGGGCCCCGGATCGAGACGGTCTTCGGTTAGCCCTCCCCCTTTACCCGGACCCAATAGGCCCGGGCGGCCTGCTCGGTTTTGTTCTCGCCGTAGTGGTAATAGACCCGATCCTTCAGGGCATCGGGGAGGTACTGCTGCTGCACATAATGGTTGGGGTAGTTGTGGGCGTAACGATATCCCAGGCCGTGGCCCAGCTTGCCGGCGCCGTCGTAGTGGGCGTCCCGGAGGTCTGCAGGGACCTCCCCGCCCTTCCCTGCCCGGAGATCGGCCAGGGCCCCCTCCACGGCCAGGATGGCGCTGTTGGACTTGGGGGCCGTGGCCAGGAAGATGGCCGCCTGGGCCAGGGGGATCCGGGCCTCCGGCAGGCCCAGCATGTTGGCGCTGTCCACACAGGCCTTCACCACCGCCACCGCCTGGGGATAGGCCAGGCCCACGTCCTCGCTGGCGATGACCATCAGCCGCCGGCAGGGGGAGATGAGGTCCCCCGCCTCCAGCAGCCGGGCCAGGTAATGGACGGCTGCGTCCGGGTCCGAGCCTCGGATGGACTTCTGAAAGGCGGACAGGAGGTCATAGTGGCTATCCCCGTCCCGGTCGTAGCGGTTGGCGGAGGGCTGGGCCACCGTTTTCGTCTCCTCCAGGGTGAGGGTGACCTCCCCCGGGTCCTGGGCGTGGGCGGCGAAGAGGGCCTCCACGGCGTTGAGGGCCTTGCGCACGTCCCCGGCGCAGCTGCGGGCGATGTGGAGAGGGACCCCCTCCTCCCAGCGGACCGGGGCCCCCTGGGCCTGGGCCAGGCGGCGGATCCCCCGTTCCACCACCGGCAGGACCTCCTCCGGGGCCAGGGGTTTAAACTCAAACACCGTGGACCGGCTGAGAACCGCATTGTAGACGTAGAAGTAGGGGTTCTCTGTGGTGGAGGCAATGAGGGTCAGTTTCCCATTCTCCATAAACTCCAGCAGGGATTGCTGCTGTTTCTTGTTGAAGTACTGAATCTCATCCAGATACAGCACCACCCCTTCCGGGGCCAGCAGGGTGCCCACATCGGCGGTGATGGCCTTGATATCCGCCAGAGACGCCGTGGTGGCATTGAGGCGGTAGAACGGCCGGTGGATGCGGGCGGCGGCAATCTCCGCCACGGTGGTCTTTCCGGTGCCGGAGGGGCCGTAGAAGATCAGGTTGGGGATGCTCCCCCCTTGAATGATCCGCCGCAGCACGCCCCCCTCCCCCAGGATATGCCGCTGCCCGGCCACTTCGTCCAGGGATTTGGGGCGAAGTTGGTCTGCCAGAGGTTGGTACATGGGCTCCCTCCCTTCGATCAGAAATGGAATAGAGAGGACGACAGAATGCCGTCCTCTCTATTTTATCAGCAAAAGGTTCCGGTGTAAAGGCTGTCCCCCGTGGGTTTACTCGTAGAGGGGATACTTGGCCGTGATCTCCGCCACAGCGGCACGGATCTCGTCCTGCTTGGTGTCAAACTCGGTGGCGGTCTTCCAGATGAGCTGGCCGATGACCTTCATATCCTCCTCCCGCAGGCCGCGGCTGGTGGCGGCGGGGACGCCCACCCGGATGCCGCTGGTGACGAAGGGGGACTGGGGATCGTCGGGGATGGTGTTCTTGTTCACGGTGATGTTCACCTGGTCCAGGCGCTTCTCCATCTCCTTACCGGTGATGTTGGCCGGGCGGAGGTCCACCAGCATCAGGTGGTTGTCCGTGCCGCCGGAGACCAGCTGGAAGCCAGCGTCCATCAGGCTCTGGGCCAGGACCTTGGCATTCTTCAGGATCTGCTCCTGATAGGTCTTAAACTCCGGCTTCATGGCCTCGCCAAAGGCCACCGCCTTGGCGGTGATGATGTGCATCAGGGGGCCGCCCTGGGAGCCGGGGAAGATGGCCTTGTCGATCTTCTTGGCATGCTCCTCCTTGCACAGGATCACGCCGCCACGGGGGCCCCGGAGGGTCTTATGGGTGGTGGTGGTGACCACGTCAGCATAGGGCACGGGGGAGGGGTGCAGGCCCGCGGCCACCAGGCCGGCAATGTGGGCCATGTCCACGAAGAGGTAGGCCCCCACTTCATCGGCAATCTCCCGGAAGGCCTTGAAGTCGATGATCCGGGGATAGGCGGAGGCGCCGGCAATGATCATCTTGGGCTTGTGCTGCTTGGCCAGGTCCCGCACCTGGTCATAGTCGATGCGGTGGGTCTTCGGATCCACACCGTAGGGGACGATGTTGTAGTTCAGGCCGGAGAAGTTCACCGGGCTGCCGTGGGTGAGGTGGCCGCCGTTGTCCAGGTTCATGCCCAGCACCGTGTCCCCCACGTTGCACAGGGCCTGGTAGACGGCATAGTTGGCGGAAGCGCCGCTGTGGGGCTGAACGTTCACGTGGTCAGCGCCGAAGAGGGCCTTGGCCCGATCCCGGGCGATGTTTTCCACCACGTCCACGCACTCACAGCCGCCGTAATACCGCTTGCCGGGATATCCTTCGGCATACTTGTTGGTGAGCACAGAGGAGGCCGCTGCCAGCACGGCTTCGCTGACAAAGTTCTCCGAGGCGATGAGCTCAATGTTTCTGCGCTGGCGGTCGTACTCCGCCTTCACGGCGTTGCCCACCTGGGGGTCCTGCTGGATCAGAAAATCAATAACATCTTTGACCACGATACTCGCTCCTTTTCATGTACGGTAAATTTCGGGGTGGCGGGTTTCCCCCTGCGAAAGGTCTGCCGGCAGAGGGAAAAATCATCGAACGTAATAAGCATTCCTATTATACTCTAAATTTGGAAAAAATCCAATGACGAACTTCCCACTTTGTGCTATACTATTCTCACAAATTTTACAAAAATCACCCCGCAAGAATAGAGAAAAAGGATTCGACTGCCTTATGAAAACACCCCAAGACGTCCGCGCCATTGTCCAGGCGCTGAAAGAGCTTTACCCAGACGGCATCTGCTCCCTGCAGTACCAGAAGGATTATGAACTTCTCTTTGCCACCCGTCTCTCCGCCCAGTGCACCGACGAGCGGGTTAACCAGGTGACCCCTGCCCTCTTTGCCCAGTTCCCTACCCTGGAGGCTCTGGCCGCAGCGGAGCCGGAGGACCTTGAGCCCTACATCCACTCCTGCGGCTTTTTCCGGGCCAAGGCCCGGGACATTGTCTTTGCCTCCCGGATGCTGCTGGAGAAGTACCACAGCAAGGTGCCCGGCACCATGGAGGAACTCCTGGCCTTGCCTGGGGTGGGCCGAAAGACCGCCAACCTGATCCTGGGCGACGTCCACCACACCCCCGGGGTGGTGGTGGCGGACACCCACTGCATCCGCATCACCGGCCTGCTGGGCCTCACCGACGGCACCAAAGACCCGGGCAAGGTGGAAAAACAGCTGCGGGCCTGCCTGCCCCCGGAGGAGTCCAACGACTTCTGCCACCGGCTGGTCCTCCACGGCCGGGCGGTGTGCCGGGCCAGGAAGCCCGACTGTCCCAACTGCACCCTGCGCCCCTGGTGCGACCACTTCCAGAACAGCAAAGAGGGGTGAGCCTTTGTTCCATTGCGCCGCAGGTTTCTGCGGCGTATTTTTTTGTCCTGAAAGAGGGAACCTCTCCCCCGCCCTAACCGTGTTATGGGTGAGGACCTCAAAAACAACGGAAAGGAGGCAGCCCACGTGGACCGGAAAACCTATGAGGAGGCCGTCACCCTCCACAGCGACACCGTGACCCGCCTGCTTCTCCTGCGCTGCCGGCAGCCGGCGGACGCGGAAGACTGTTACCAAGAGGTGTTCCTGAAGCTGCTCACCGCCAAAGGTCCTTTCCAGGACCAGGAGCACATCAAAGCCTGGCTCATCCGGGTGGCCCTCCACGAGGCGGTGAGCCTCCACCGCCAGTTCTGGCACCGAAAGGTCACCTTGCAGGGGGAGAACCCCTTCCCCACCGAGGCAGCGGCCCCGGACAGCACCGCTTGGGAGGTACTGGACACCTTACGCACCCTGCCAGGGCATCAGCGGGACGTGCTCTACCTCCACTGCGTGGAGGGCTATTCCGTGGAGGAGACGGCAAACATTCTTCGGGTGCGCCCCGGCACCGTGAAGTCCCGCCTGAGCCGGGCCCGGGCCGCCCTGCGGAAGCAATTACAGGAGGAACCCCTATGAACTTACAGGATCTCAATCAAATCACCACACCGGAGGGGTGGAAGCAGAGGGCTTTGTCCCAGGGAGACCCTGCCCCAGCCCGCCACCCCAAAGCAAAGAAAAAACTGGTGCTGGCGTTTGTGGTACTCCTCTGTCTGGTCCTGGGGGGCGGTACCGTGCTGGCTACCGAGATTGCACAGCACTTCCAAAATCCCAGGGTGGTGGAAGACACAGCTGCCCTGGAACAGGAAATCGCCGCGCATGCAGCGGGGGGGTATGCCCTCTATGGCTCTGGAGGGCCCAATCCCATCTCTCAGGATGAGGTCATTCACTTCTCCCGCACCCATTCTTCCACCTGGACCAGTGATGCTTACCTGGATGAGGATGCCATTCCCTTAAGCAGTGTGGACTGGATCTCCTCCACGGTGGACTGTGCAGAGGGTCCCCTGTGGGAGCGGCACGCCTACAACGCCAAGGGGCATGTCAGGGCCGAAGCCACTGCGGAAACACCCCTTCTGCTGCTGGACCGACAGACTCCCTATGCTACTTGGGATTTGGACTGGATGGAGGCCCACTATGACAGCGTTCCCTATGGGAACCGCGCCTACACGACCACGGACCAAGACGGAAACTTCCTAGGCACTTTCTTCGAAACGTTGTATCTCTCGGGGAA
>DXDK01000049.1 GCA_019115545.1 Candidatus Evtepia faecavium | reverse complement strand
TTCCGGATGGTCATGTTGGGGAAGAGGTTGAAGTGCTGGAACACCATCCCCATCTGCCGGCGGACCTGGTTGATGTCCACCTTGGGGTCGGTGATCTCGGTGCCGTCGAAGGTGATGGTCCCCTTGGTGGGGGTCTCCAGCAGGTTCAGGCACCGCAGGAAGGTGGACTTGCCGGAGCCGGAGGGCCCGATGATGACCACCTTTTCCTGGGGATGGATGTGCTGGTCGATGTCGTCCAGCACCAAGTGGTCCCCGAAGGACTTGGAGAGGTGTTTAACGTCGATCACTTTGCCGCAGCCTCCTTTCCAGTTTGCCCAGCAGCCAGGAGAGAATGATCACCAGCACCAGGTAGATGGCCGCGGTGCCGATGAGGGGGAACATCTGCTCATAGGTCCGGTTGTAGATGCCCTGGGCGGCGTAGAGCAGCTCCTTGCCCCCGATGACGGTGATGAGGGAGGTGTCCTTCAGCAGGACGATGAACTCGTTGCCCAGGGCGGGGAGGATGGCCTTCACCGCCTGGGGGATGATGATGAAGCGCATGGTGGTGCCGTAGCCCAGGCCCAGGGACCGGCCGGCCTCCATCTGCCCCTTGTCCACCGACATCAGGCCCCCCCGGACGATCTCCGACACATAGGCCCCGGAGTTGATGCCCAGGGTCAGGGTGCCGATCATGGTGAAGTTCCGGCTGCTGGCGAAGATGACAAAGCCCATGATGAGCAGCTGGACCATCATAGGGGTGCCCCGGATGACGGTGACGTAGATCTTACAGATCAGATTCAGCACCGCCAGGACGGGGTTGCGGTGGCCGGGGCGCTGCTGGTCGTGGGCCGTGCGGAGGACGGCCACCGTGACCCCCAGGACCACGCCCAGGATCAGGGCCAGGGCGGTGACCAGCAAGGTGGTCTTTACCCCGTTCAGATACTGCAGCCAGCGGTCGGCCTCGATAAAGGCCTGGTAAAACTTCACGAAGAAGTTTTGGAAGAAACTCAGGTCCCCGCCGGAGACGCCAATGGCTTTCCAGGTCTCATACAGGGCCTCCATGTTTCCCATGGTCGTTCACCTCTCTCTTTCTCTTTGGTCTATGGGAGAAAAAAAGGGCGGCGTATGCCGCCCTTTTTTCGGTCTCAGGGGGTGGGATTACTCGGCAGCGGCGTCGGTCTCAGCCTCGGCCTCGGCGCCCTCGGTATCGGCAGCGCCGGTGTCGGCGGCGTCGGCGGTCTCGCCGGCGTCGGCCTCAGTGCCGTCGGAGGGGATGTACTTGTCGATGATGGACTGGACGGTGCCGTCATCGATGAGCTCCTGCAGGGCGGCGTTGATGGCGTCCAGCAGAGCAGTGTTGCCCTTGGCCACGCCGATGGCGTAGTCCTCGTTGGCATACTCGGTCTCCAGAGTGGTCAGGCCGGGGTTGGTGGCAACCAGGTTGTCGGCCACGGCGCTGTCGATGACCACGCAGTCCACCTGGCCGTTGTTCAGGGCCTGGGTGGCGGCGATGGCGTCGTCATAAGCCACGACGTTCTCTTCCCCGAAGCCGCCGTTCTCCACGGTGTCGGAGCAGTACAGGTAGCCGGTGGTGCCACGCTGGGTGCCGATCTTCTTGCCCTGCATGTCCTCGATGGAGGTGATGTCAGAGCCCTCGGGGACGATGACCTTCTGCACGCCGTTGGCGTAGGTCTCGGTGAAGTCCAGGACCAGCTGGCGCTCCTCGTTGACGGTGACGCCGGCCATGACGATGTCGCTCTTCCCGCTCTGGGGGGCGGCCAGGGCGCCGTCGAAGTCCATGTCGTCGATCTGGAGCTCCAGGCCCAGCTTCTCGGCGATGGCGGCGGCGATCTCGGCGTCGATGCCCACGATGTTGCCGCTGTCGTCGGTCATCTCATAGGGAGGGAAGGCAGCGTTGGTGGACATGGTGAGCACACCCTCGGTGACGGTGGTGAACTCGGCGGTGGTGGTGGTGTCCTCAGTGGTGGTGCCCTCTTCCGCGGCGGGCTCGGTGGTGTCGCCGCAGCCGGCCAGGGTCAGCACGCCAAAGAGCATGGCCCCTGCCATGAGGACGGAGAGAAACTTCTTCATGATGGATGCAACCTCTTTTCATTTTTTCATTTTACTTCTTCGCGCTCCGGTTCAGAGCGTTCTTGCATTATACACAATATTCAAAGAGGATGCAAGACCTTTTCCGGAAAAAGTTGGGCAAACCGCAAAAATCCCAGGCAGTTTCCAGAAAAAAGCCTCGCTTTCGCCGCCATCCGCCCCTTTTTTATTCATTTCCCATGGATATTGCATATCAAATCCCGCCCGCCGCCGGGGCCTTTTCCCGAAAAAAAGTTCCCCGGCCGAAGCCGGGGAACTTTGGGGCACTCGCGCGGGAGGGGGAGAATTACTGGAAGTTGGCCTTTCTCTTCTCCAGGAAGGCGGCCAGACCCTCGTCGCCGTTGGCGTGGAGGCGGGCAGCGGCCTGGGCCTCGGTCTCCTCCTGCAGCAGGTCGTCCAGGTTGGTCTCGAAGGACTTGTTCATGATGAGCTTGGAGCTGCTGTAGCAGTTCAGGGGGCCCTTGGCGATCTTGTTGGCCAGCTTCATGGCCTCGTCCATCAGCTGATCCTTGGGATAGACGTGGTTGCACAGGCCCAGCTCCTTCATCTCGGGAGCCTTCACAGCCCGCTGGGTCATCATCAGCTCCTTGGCCATGTTCAGGCCGCAGGCCCGGGGCAGCAGCCAGTGGCCGGCGCAGTCGGGGATCAGACCCACAGCGCCGAAGGCCACCATGAACATGGCGTCGTCAGAGACCAGGGCGATGTCGCCAGCCAGCAGCAGGGAGGTGCCGGCGCCGGCGATGGCGCCGTGGGCCACGGTGATGGTGGGCTTGACGAAGTTGATCATCTTCTTCATGAAGATGCCGGCCACGTTGTAGAAGTCGAAGACGGCCTCGGGGTTGTCCAGGCCCTTCATCTCGGGGATGTCGCCGCCGGCGCAGAAGGCGCGGCCCTCGGCGTTGACCACCACGCAGCGGACGTTGTCGTCCTTCTCCGCGGCGTCAAAAGCGGTGGTCAGGTCCACAAAGATCTGCTTGTTCATGGCGTTGAGTGCCTTGGTGCGGTTGAGGCTGACGATGCCGACGTTCCCCTCAACGCGATACAGTACGGTTTCCAGTTCCATGGTAATCGCTCCTTTTTCTAAATACAGTACAGGTGCGGGCCGGCGGCAGGCCAGCCCATGGGTATACATCTTGGATTATAGCACAGGAAGGGGGACTTGAAAAGGACAAATTCTCGAAAGCCGGGCTTTTTTCCCCTCTTTTCCCCGGCGGGGCACATAAATCCCCGCCCCTTCCCCATACTAAGGGGGACGGACCCCTCCCGCAGGGGTCCCATGCGTTCCAAGGGGAGGGATCCGATGGAGACAGTGGAACTCTGGGCCCGGGGGACGGGCTTCCCCCGCTTCCTCCGGGCCCGGCTGCCGGCGGGGCTGGTGTTTCGCCTTCGCCGGGGGCGGGGCGCGCCCGCCGGCCTGGCGGTGGTGGCCCCGGACTGGGCGGGGCCGCCACCCGCCCCCGGCCCCTGCCGGGCCCTGCTGCTGCCGGGGGAGCTGGCCCCCTGGGCGGGGGGGATCCCCGCGGGGTGGGTGGTGAGCTATGGCCTCTCCCCCCGGGACACCCTCACCTTCTCCAGCCTATCGCCCCCCTGCCTGGCCCTTCAGCGGGAGCTGGTCACCCTGGACGGCACCTGCCGGGAGCCCCAGGAGCTCCCCCTGCCCCCCCAGCCGGGGACGGACCCCCGGACCCTTCTGGCCTGGGCGGGGGTGCTGCTCCTGCTGGGCACAGCCCCGGAGGACCTTCCCCCCTTGCTCTGACGGGAAACGGCCCCCGCCCACAACTGTGGGCGGGGGCCGTGTTTTCTTGGCTTCAGCCGGGCGCGTTCAGCACCAGGGCCCGGTACTCCTCCGCCGGGCGCACCTGGCCCACGGCGGAGAGGGAGGCCTGGTCCCACCGGAACAGGTCCCGGGCCAGGGCCATCACGTCCTCCCGGGTGACGGCGTCGTAGGCCGCCAGAATCTCCTCCGGGGTGAGGATCTCCCCGGAAAACAGGAGAGACCGGCCGGCGTGGCTCATCCGGGCCTGGGTGGATTCCAGGCCCATGATCACGTTGGCCTTGGACTGTTCCCGGGCCCGCTCCAGCTCCTCGCCGCTGGGGCCCTGGTCCCGGAGCTGGTCCACCACCTGGCGGATGGTGGCCAGGGCTTTTTCCTCGGTGTCGCGGTTCAGGGCGGTGTAGATGCAGAACACCCCGGTGTCGGCGTGGCCCGCCCCGTAGGAATAGATGGAGTAGCACAGCCCCTGCTGCTCCCGCACCGTCTGGAACAGCCGGGAGGACACCCCGCCCCCCAGAATGGAGGAGAGCAGCTGCAGGGCAAACCGCCGGGGGGAGTTGTAGTCCAGCCCCGGGAAGGCCAGGGTGAGGTGGTTCTGCTCGATGGGCTTGGGGGTGGCCACGAAGGCGGGGGTGTACTTCGCCGGCTCCACCGGCCGGGGCTGGCCCGCCGGCAGGGCGGAGAAGCGCCGGCGCAGGTCGGCTAGGTCCTCCTGGGTGAAGCTCCCCGCCAGGGCCACCACGGTGTTGTCCCCCCGGTAGTGGCTGTGGTGGTAATCCCGGAGGAAGTCCCCGGTCATGGTCTCCAAGGTCTCTGGGGCCCCCAGGATGGGCCGGGCCAGGGGGCTGCCCTGGAACACCGCCCCGAAGAGTTTTTCCGCGCACAGGTCGTCGGGGGTGTCCTCGTACATGTCGATCTCCTCCAGGATGACCCCCCGCTCGGTCTCCGCCGCCGCCTGGGTAAAGGCGGAGTGGTAGACCATGTCACAGAGGATGTCCGTGGCCTGGGCCAGGTGCTCGTCCAGCACCCGGGCATAGAAGCAGGTGCACTCCTTGGTGGTGAAGGCATTCATCTGGCCGCCGATGGCGTCGGTCTCCCGGGCGATGTCCTGGGCGGAGCGGCTCTGGGTCCCCTTGAAGAGCATGTGCTCAATGAAGTGGGCCGCGCCGGACTCCGCGGCGGTCTCCTCCCGGGAGCCGCCGCCGATCCAGATCCCCAGGGCCGCGGAGCGGACGGTGTCAATCCTCTCGGTGACGATGCGCACCCCGTTGGGGAGGGTTTCCAGTTGCACCATAGGCATTCTCCTTCCTGTGCTGTCCCGTAAGGCCGGGGGCCTGGCCGTCATCGGTACGCGGTACCGTTGGGACCGCCGCAGGTTGGCCCCTGCGAGGTTGGGCCGGGGGCCCGCCCCCGGTGGTGGGTACCCTACGGGTGGTGGGGGCTCTTACCCACCTCGGGGCGCAGCGCCCCGGGGGGGTGCCTGCCGGCGGCCTCCATTTCTCATGTGAGAAATGGAGGAAAGAACACCAGAGGGGAGAGTTTCTCCCCTCT
>DXDK01000048.1 GCA_019115545.1 Candidatus Evtepia faecavium | reverse complement strand
TTCCCCTTCTTCCTGCCCAAGGGCATGGTGCTGAAGAACACCCTGCTGGAGTACTGGAGAGCGTGCCACAAGCGGTACGGCTATGTGGAGATCGCCACCCCCATCATCCTCAACCAGGACCTGTGGCACCGCTCCGGCCACTGGGACCACTACAAGGACAACATGTACACCACCGTCATCGACGGCGAGGACTATGCCATCAAGCCCATGAACTGCCCCGGCGGCATGCTGGTGTATAAAAACGAACCCCACTCCTACCGGGACCTCCCCCTGCGCATGGCAGAGCTGGGTCTGGTCCACCGGCATGAGATGTCCGGCGCCCTCCACGGCCTGTTCCGGGTGCGGTGCTTCACCCAGGACGATGCCCACATCTTCATGACCCCCGACCAGATGAAGGACGAGATCAAGGGTGTGGTGAAGATCTTCGATGAGATCTACTCCACCTTCGGCCTGACCTACCAGATCGAGCTGTCCACCATGCCCGAGGACCACATGGGCGATGAGAAGATCTGGCACTTTGCCGAGGAGACCCTCCAGGCCGCCATCCAGGAGATGGGCAAGGACTTCATCCTCAACCCCGGTGACGGCGCCTTCTACGGCCCCAAACTGGACTTCCACCTGGCCGACTCCCTGGGCCGGACCTGGCAGTGCGGCACCATCCAGCTGGACTTCCAGATGCCAGAGCGTTTCGACCTGGAGTATGTGGGAGAGGACGGGGAGAAGCACCGCCCCGTAATGATCCACCGGGCCCTGCTGGGCTCCATCGAGCGGTTCATCGGCGTCATCACCGAGCACTTTGCCGGGGCCTTCCCGGTGTGGCTGTCCCCGGTCCAGGTGAAGGTCCTTCCCGTCACCGACCGGGCGGCGGAGTACGCTGACCAGGTGGCCGCCCAGCTCACCGAGAACGGCTTCCGGGTGGAGGTAGACCACCGCAACGAGAAGATCGGCAAGAAGATCCGGGAGGCCCAGCTGGAAAAGACCCCCTACATGCTGGTGGTGGGCGACCGGGACATGGAGAACGGCACCGTCTCTCCCCGGCACCGGGCCGCTGGCGATCTGGGGGCCATGTCCCTGGCAGACTTCCAGGCCAAGCTCCGCCGGGAAGTGGACGAGAAACTGATGGACAGCGACCTGTAATCCCCCGTGGCAGCAAGCAAGGAAACCCTGCGGGACCGGCTCATTGTCCGCACCAGCGTGGTGGGCATCGTCACCAACCTCTGTCTGGTGGCCTTCAAGTTGTTGGTGGGGGTGTTGGCCAACTCCATTGCCATCATCCTGGACGCCATGAACAACCTCAGCGATGCCCTGTCCTCGGTGATCACGATTCTGGGCACCAAGCTGGCCGGCCGGCCCCCGGACCAGAAGCACCCCTTCGGCTACGGCCGGGTGGAGTACCTCACCGGCATCCTCATCGCGGGGATCATCCTCTTTGCCGGCGCCAGCTTCGCGGTGACCTCGGTGCAGAAGATCTTCACCCCCGACGAAACCCACTACACCACCGTGACGGTGGTGATCGTGGCGGTGGCCATCGTCACCAAGCTGGTGCTGGGGGCTTACACGAAGAAAATGGGGAAGGAGACCGACTCCAGCGCCCTCACCGCCTCCGGGGCGGATGCCACCTTTGACGCGGTGATCTCTGCCGGCACCTTGGCAGGGGCCCTGGTGACCATGGCCAGCGGCGTGGTGATCGACGGATGGATCGGCTGCATCATCTCGGTGGTCATCCTTAAGGCCGGCCTGGAGATGCTGCTGGACACCCTCAGCAGCATCGTAGGCCGCCGGGCGGATGCCCAGCTGGCCCAGGAGCTGAAAACCCGGCTGTGTTCCATCGACGGCATCCTGGGGGCCTATGACCTGGTGCTCCACAACTACGGCCCCACCCGGGCCATGGGTTCGGTGAACGTGGCGGTGTATGACTGGCACACGGCGGCGGACCTCCACGCCCTGAGCAAGAAGGCCCAAGCCCTCATCTGGGAGGAGTACCGCATCTACCTCTACATCGGGTTCTATGCGGTGAACACCCATGACGATGCCCTCCGAGTCCTGGAGGACCAGGTTCGGGGGGAGTGTAAGGCCTATCCGGAGGTCCTCTCCATCCACGCCTTCTTTGAAAACCAGGAGACGGGGACCATCTCCTTTGACGCGGTGGTAGACTTCGCCTGCCGGGACAGCCTGGCCCTGATCCACCGGATGGAGGAGGACCTGGCCGCCAAGCACCCTGGCCGCCGGTTTGCCATCAAGATCGACCGGGCCTACAGCGACTAACCCACAGGAGGACACCCCTATGTTTTTGGAAACCACCCCCGAGGGAAAAATCTACAAGGAACTGGCGGAGGACCATTTTGCAGACCCCCAGGGTCTGGGCAGGTACGCTCTCTTTCTCCGGCCGTCCCAGGGAGATTTGATCCCCGCACCCCAGATGGAGCCCAGCCTCCTCCTCTCCGGCCGGTACCGGCCGGTCACCTTGGAAGGGCGGAACCTCTTTGTCACCAAGGACTTCTATGCCTTTTTCAAGCACCTGGAGGAGCCGGGGATCGAGGCCACCCACAAAGGGGTGGTGGTCATCGCCATGAACAAGCTCCGAGAGGTGATGCTGGAGGTCCCCGAGGTGCTGGACAACGCCCGCCTCACCGGCGATGGCAAGACCCTCTACCT
>DXDK01000009.1 GCA_019115545.1 Candidatus Evtepia faecavium | reverse complement strand
CCCACGGCAGCCAGAGCGCGGAGACCTGAGACACCCGGCCGGCGCCGGAGAGGGAGGAGACAAAGTATGAGACGTGTGGGAGGACTGTTCCTCTTCGCCATCCTGGCCGGGTTCTGCATCGGCCTGGGGGGTACGGTATTTCTGCGGCTGCGGGATGCCTTCCCCGGGGGCAATGTGGTGGGGGCTTTGCTGTTTACCATCGGCCTGTTCACCATCTGTACCCGGGGCTATGCGCTGTTTACGGACAAGGCCTGCTACCTGTTTGAAAACCCCTGGCCGGGGTACCTGCTGGACCTGCTGATCATCTGGGTGGGCAACCTCCTGGGCACCATGCTCATCGCAGGGATTGAGACCCTCACCGGCATCGTGGGGCCGGAATCCGGGATCAACGTCACCGCCGCTGCCATGGTGGACGGAAAGATGGGGGACAGTTACCTGAGTCTGTTCCTCCTGGGCATCCTGTGCAACATCTGCATCTTCATCGCCGTCAATGGGTATGCCAAGAACCCCCACCAGTTGGGGAAGTACCTGGCCCTTTTCCTGGGGGTCACGGTGTTTATCGTCTCTGGCATGGAGCATAGCGTGGCGGACATGTACTACTGGTCGGTCTCCGGGGTACTCTATGGGCAGCCGGGGGAGTCCCTCCTTCGCCTGGTGGTCATCTCCCTGGGCAACGTGGTGGGCGGCGTGTTCTTCCCTGTGGTGGAGTCTTGGAAGGCCAAGCTGGAGGCCGTCAAGGCGGAAGTTACATAACGACATGTTTCCCAGGCGGGGTCCGGTCACCGGGCCCCGCCCTTTTGCTGCCCAAGGGACGGATGACAACCGCTGGGATCTCTGGTATAATGAAGCCCGATTCTGTAATAAAGGAGTGGAACCCATGAAGCAGTGGGACAAGGCGGCCGTGTATCGCCTCCTGACAGAGCGAGGCATCTGGCACGAGATCACCGAACACCCGGCGGTGTACAACATGGAGGAGATGGCGGCGGTGGACCTGCCCTACCCCGAGGCCGACGGGAAGAACCTCTTCCTCCGGGACGACAAGAAGCGGCACTACTACCTGCTCACCCTCCGGGGGGACAAGCGGGTGGACCTGAAGGCCTTCCGCCAGGCCAACGGCACCCGCCCCCTGAGCTTTGCCTCGGCGGAGGATCTGTGGGAGAAGCTGGGCCTCACCCCCGGGTCTGTCACCCCTCTGGGGCTGCTGGGAAGGGAAGGGGGGCAGGTGGAACTCTTCCTGGATCAGGCGTTCCTGGCCCCGCCGGGGCTCATCGGGGTCCACCCCAACGACAACACCGCCACCCTTTGGCTGCGCACCCAGGACCTGATCACTTTGTTAGAGGACCACGGCGCCGTGGTCCACGTGGTGCCCCTTTAAGGGCGCTAGGAGGCGCATCTATGCCGTATTTTCTCCAAGGCCTCACCATGGGCCTGGCCTATGTGGCCCCCATCGGGGTCCAGAACCTGTTTGTCATCAACGCCGCCCTCAACCAACCCCGCCGCCGGGCCCTGCTGACGGCCCTGGTGGTGGTGTTTTTCGATGTCTCCTTGGCCCTGGCCTGCTTTTTTGGGGTGGGGGCGGTGATGGAGGCCTTCCCCGCCGTGGGTATGGTGGTTCTCCTGGTGGGGAGTGTCATTGTGCTGGCCATTGGCATCGGTCTGCTTCGCACCAAGGAGCAGCCGCCAGAGCAAGAGGCGGAGGGGCCCCGGCCCACCAGTCTGGCCAAAACGGCCTCCACCGCCTTTGTGGTCACTTGGTGCAACCCCCAGGCCCTCATCGACGGCACCATGATGCTGGGGGCCTTTCGGGTCACCCTCCCGGCGGCTCAGTCTGCGCCCTTCATCGGCGGGGTGGGGCTGGCCTCCTGCCTGTGGTTTACGGGGGTGACGCTGGTGATCTCCCTCTTCCGCCGCAAGTTTACCCCCAAGGTCATGGTGTGGATCAACCGGGTCTGCGGGGCGGTGATTTTGGTCTATGGGGGAAGGCTCCTCTGGTCCTTCCTCTCTGCGCTGTTTTGAAAGGGGTGTTTGGCATGCAAACCATTGCCATCATTGAGGACGATCTTGCCATCGGGGACCTGTTGGAGGAGACCCTCCGAGAGGAGGGCTATGCCGTCCTCCGGGCCTATTCCGGCACCGAGGCCCAGTATCTCCTGGCCCAGCACACCCCAGACCTGATCCTCCTGGATCTGATGCTCCCGGGGTGCACCGGGGAGGAACTCCTCCCCGCCCTCCAGGGCATCCCCGTCATTGTGGTCAGTGCCAAGGTGGGGGTGGACGACAAGGTCCAGGCCCTTCTGGCTGGGGCGGCGGACTATGTGAGCAAGCCCTTCGCCCTGCCGGAACTGCTGGCCCGCATCACGGCCCAGCTGCGGAAGGCCCACGCCCCCACGCCCGCCCTGCTCACCTGCGGGGACTTGACCTTGGATCCCACTGCCCACCAGGTGGCCGTCAGGGGGCAGCCGGTGAAGCTCACCCGGACGGAGTACGCCATCTGCCGCCTGCTGTTGCAGAACCCCGGCCAGGTGCTGGCCAAGTCGGTGATCCTAGACCGGATCAGCCAGGACACCCCCGACTGTACCGAGGGTTCCCTGAAGCAGCACATGAGCAACCTGCGGAAAAAACTCCGCCAGGCCGGGGGCCGGGAGTACATCCAGTCGGTATGGGGCATTGGCTTCCAGCTGACCCAGGGATCTTGACGAAATCTTGACGGTTTTCTTCCCCGCTTTCTTGACCCTTTGGGGGTATCCTAGGGGCAAGCTAAGACAAAGGAGGAGATTTCATGGACTATGCCTTGACCACCCAGGGCCTGACCAAGACCTACGCCCAGACCAAGGCTCTCAACGGCCTGACCATGCATGTGCCCAAGGGGGCCATCTACGGGTTCGTGGGGAAGAACGGGGCGGGGAAAACCACCCTCATCCGTCTGGTCTGCGGCCTGCAGGCCCCCACAGCGGGGGACTACACCCTCTACGGGGTGCCTCACACCGCGCCGGAGATCTACAAGGCCCGCCGCCGGATGGGGGCGGTGGTGGAGACCCCTTCGGTGTATTTGGACCTCACCGCTGCGGACAATCTGAAACTCCAGTACCGCCTGCTGGGCCTGCCCTCGGAGGAGGGGATCCCAGAACTGCTCCACCTGGTGGGCCTGGGGGAGACGGGGAAGAAAAAGGCCCGCCACTTCTCCCTGGGCATGCGCCAGCGGCTGGGGATTGCCGTGGCCCTGTGTGGGGACCCGGACTTTCTCATCCTGGACGAGCCCATCAACGGTTTGGACCCCCAGGGCATCATCGAGATGCGGGAGCTCATCCTCCGCCTGAACCGGGAGCATCAGATCACCGTCCTCATCTCCAGCCACATCCTGGATGAGCTGGCCCGCCTGGCCACCCACTACGGCTTTCTGGACCGGGGAACCCTGGTGCAGGAGATCAGCGCCCAGGAATTGGAGGCGGCCTGCCGCAAATGTACCCGCCTCACCGTGACCAACGCCGCCGCTCTCTGCCAGGTGCTGGACCGGCAGGGCATCGGGTACCGCCTGGTGGAGGAGGGGGTGGCTGACGTCTATGGCGAGGGGAACCTCACCCAGCTGATCCTGGACCTCAGCCAGGCCGGCTGCCAGGTCACGGGCCTGCACCAGCGGGACGAGAGCCTGGAGAGCTATTACATGAACCTGATAGGGGGTGAGGAGGCATGATCGCCCTGCTCAGCACCAACTTTTTCCGGATCCGGAGAGACCTGCTGTTTTGGCTGGCCCTGTGCGTGTGCCTGGTGGGGGGCATCGCCTTCGGCATGGGCTTTCGCGGCACCCCCGCCTTTGACGACTTCTATGCCTTTCCCTTCTTTGTGGCCCTGTGTGCCTTCCTCTCCCTCTTCCTGGGGCGGGAGTACGGCGACGGGACCTTGCGGAATAAGGTGACCGCCGGCTACCGGCGGGGCCAGATCTACCTGGCCTATCTCCTGGCGTCTCTGACCGTGGGGCTGCTGTTCCTGGCAGCCTTTCTGCTGCCCTTTGTGGTAATGAATGCGGCCGCACTGGCCCCCTTAGGGGCGAAGGTGTTGGGCCCGGCCCTGGTGGGGATGGTCCTGCTGTGCGCGGCGCTGGTGGCCCTGTTTACCGCCATCAGCTGCTGTGTGAGCCTGTGGGTCGTGGGCGCTCTCGTGAACCTGGGGCTGTGGTTTTTCCTGATGTTTGGGGCCTATCAGATTGAGTTTGCCCTGGGGCAGCCGGCCTATGTTACGGAATATTACACGGATGCCCAGGGGAGGGAATATGAAGGGGAAACCACCCCCAACCCCCATTACCTGGGCGGAACCCTCCGGGTGGTGGCAGAGGGGGTGGATGCCTGCCTGCCCAACGGACAGATGAACCGCATTGTCTCCTATCTCACCACCTGTCTGTCCCTCCAGGAAACCGGCCTGGACCCGGAAGGGGCAGAACTCTATCAAGAGGTCCGGTTCCGGGATCCCCTCTGTGCCCTGGCGGTCACCGCTGGGGTCACCGCAGTGGGACTCACAGTGTTCCGCAAGAAAGACTTGAAGTAAGGGAGGCGCCAAAACCATGCAAAATCTACTTTCTGCCAACCTCTTTCACCTTCGCCGGCACAAGGCCTTTTGGGCGGCGGCCGGGTTCATGGTAGTCTACGCCCTGGCGGAGGCCGTGGGCCTGTACCGCCAGGGGGACAGTGTGGTGGGGGACGGGCTTTTCGCCTTCCTGTCCTTCTTCGGGGTGGTGCTGGCCGCCTTTTGTACTCTGTACTTAGGCACCGAATACCACGACGGCACCATCCGCAACAAGGTGGCGGCAGGGTTCCGCCGGGGGCAGATCTATGGGGCCTACTTTCTGGTCTGCCTTTTCGGCGGGGTGATCCTCTGGGCGGTCTATGTGGTGGTCTACCTGGCGGTGGGCCTCCCTCTGCTGGGGGGTGAGTTGGGCAGCCCTCTCCAATTGGGGACCAGCCTGTTGGGCTGCCTGCTGATTACGGCGGTGTGGGTCTCCCTCTACACCTGCCTGGTGAACCTGATCCAGGCCAAGTCCACGGTGACGGCGGCCGCCATTCTCCTGGCCTTTGCCATGCTCCTGGGGAGTATGTTCCTCTACAGCCGCCTGGACGAACCCCAGGTCTACACCTACACCGACCGGGGCTTTGTGGCGGGGGAGACCAACCCCAACTACCTCCAAGGCGCCCAGCGAACCGTGTATGAGGCCCTGTTCGATGTCTTGCCCGATGGCCAGGGGCTGCAAATCCTCACCCAGTCGGTGGAGGTGCCCAAGGAACTGGGGATCCACGCTGGGGTGGCCGCGGGGCTGGTGCTCCTCACCACCGGCCTGGGCATGAGCGGGTTCCAACGAAAGAATTTGAAGTAACGGGAGGAAAGGAGGCGTTGGCATGCTCCCCTGGCTGCTGTGTGCCCTGTTGGGGGTTCTGGTCTTGGTCCTGCTGGGCAAGGTCCGCACCCTCACCCGGTCCCTGGAGGAGATCTGCGACCAGATGGAGGACCGGCTGGAGGGGGACACCAACAACCTCCTCACCCTCTCTACCCGGGATCCCCATGCCCGGCGTCTGGCTGCCCGGCTGAACGCCCAGCTCCGCCTGCTGCGGCAGCAGCGCCGCCAGTACCTCAACGGAGACCGGGAGCTGAAGGAGGCCGTGACCAACATCTCCCATGACCTGCGCACCCCCCTCACCGCCATCTGCGGCTATCTGGACCTGCTGGACCGGCAGGCGCACGCTCCCGCCGTGGCCCGGTACCTGGACCAGATCCAAAACCGGGTGGAGGCCATGAAGGCCCTCACCGAGGAGCTCTTCCGCTACTCCGTGCTGGCCTCCAAGGAGGCGTGGGAGTACACCGACGTCCTCCTCAACCAGGTGCTGGAGGAGAGCCTCCTGGCTCACTACGGGGCCCTCACCCAGCAGGGGATCACCCCGCAGCTGGACCTGACAGAGGTTCCCGTCCACCGCCGGCTGGACCGGAAGGCGGTGAGCCGGGTGTTCTCCAACCTCCTGAGCAACGCCCTGAAATACAGTCAGGGGGACCTGCGGGTCACCCTCACCGAGGCGGGGGAGGTCACCTTCTCCAACACGGCCCCCGACCTCACCCCGGTGATGGTGGGCCGCCTGTTCGACCGTTTCTACACCGTGGAGACCGGCCGCAGCGCCACCGGGTTGGGGCTCTCCATTGCCAAGCTCCTCACCGAGGCCATGGGCGGGACCATCCAGGCGGAGTACCACGGGGAAACCCTTACCCTTCGCCTGTCGTTTCCCGCATCAATGGGAAATTCTGCCCCATAGACTATCCGACGGCGGGAATCTATGGTATCATGGTTCTAAGCTTAGAGAGAAGGAGGCAGTGCCCATGTTTACCCTTTCCAACTTTATCGACAACGATGATATCCGTACCCTAGCCCAGCTGGGCCCCTTCCGGGTGATCGAGTACCAGCGGGACCTCAGCGTCACCCCTGGCAACGCCCAGACGGCCTATTTCAGCAGTGCCATGCATGTCCGCCGGCGGCAGGTGATCTGTGACCTCAGCAAGGCCAACATCACCCTCCAGGCCGGGGCCATGCAGTGGATGGTGGGCAACGTCAACGCCACCACCGGCATCAAAGGGGTGGGGGATCTTCTCGGCAAGGCCCTGCGAGGGTCGGTCACCAAGGAGTCGGCCATCAAGCCGGAGTACACCGGGGACGGCCTGCTGGTGCTGGAACCCACCTACAAGCACATCCTCCTGCTGGACCTGCTGGAGTGGAACGGTTCCATCGTCCTGGATGACGGCCTGTTCCTGGCCTGTGACGCCAACCTGAAGCACAAGGCAGTGATGCGGTCCAACCTCTCCTCCGCCGTGGCGGGCAACGAGGGGCTCTTCAACCTGGGCCTCGTCGGCCAGGGGGTCGTCTGCCTGGAGTCGGAATGCCCTCGGGAGGAACTCATCGAGGTCACCCTCCAAAACGACGTGCTGAAGATCGACGGCAACCTGGCTGTGGCCTGGAGCGGCAGCCTGGACTTCACCGTGGAGCGGTCGGGGAAAACCCTGGTAGGCTCCGCCGCCTCTGGGGAGGGGCTGGTGAACGTCTACCGGGGCACGGGCAAGGTGCTCATGGCCCCGGTGGCGGGGAACACCTAACCCTGCCTGCAACCATTCCAACCACAACAGCCCCCCGCCGGAAGGTGGGGAGCTGTTGCACCATTTCTCAGGAAAGGAGCCAATGGCATGGAGTATCTTACCCTGCACAACGGGCGCAGAATGCCCGCCCTGGGCCTGGGCACCTGGGACCTCCGGGGCCAGACCTGCGTGGAGACCATCCCCCGGGCCCTGGAACTGGGCTACCGCCTCATCGACACCGCCCAGATGTATGAGAATGAGAGAGAGGTGGGCCAGGGCCTTCGCCTGGCCGGCCTGCCCCGGGAGGAAGTCTGGGTCACCACCAAGATTTTCCGGCCGGACACCACCTACGCCAAGGCCAAGGCCGCCATCCAGCGCTCCCTGGACCAGCTGGCGCTGGACTACATCGACCTGCTGCTGATCCACGAGCCCTACGACACCGCCGAGGAGATGTACGTGGCCCTGGAGGAGGCCTACCAGGCCGGGACCTTGCGGGCCATCGGCATTTCCAACTTCCACGAGGCCCGGTACCAAACCTTCCTGGCAGGCTGCCAGGTGGTTCCCATGGTGAACCAGGTGGAGTCCCACGTCTACTTCCTGCGGAAGGACCTGCAGCGGGCCATGGCCGCCCACGGCACCGTGACCCAGGCCTGGGCCCCCTTCACCGAGGGCCGGTGGGACCTGTTCTCCGAACCCGTCCTCCAGGAAGTGGGCCGCCGCCATGGGAAGACCGCTGCCCAGGTGGCCCTGCGGTACCTTTTGCAGAACGGCATGGGGGTGGTGGTGAAGTCCTCCCGTCTGCCGCGTCTGGCGGAGAATTTCCAGGTGTTTGACTTTACCCTCACGCCCCAGGAGCTCCAGGCGGTGGCCCAGCTGGAGGAGGGCCAGTCCCTCTTCGGCTGGTATCCATGAGGGGCTTTTCTCCCGGCCCGGAGTGTGCTATGATAAAGACAGTTTTTGAAAGAAAGGAAGGATTCCCATGACCCAAACCCAAAGAGACCAGCTGACCCAGCTGGTGAACCAGCTCCTCCAGGCCCCTTCCTGCTGCGCCGAGGCCAAAGAGGCCGGCCAGAACTGGCTGACCGCCGCCGGCACCGCCGGGGAGCAGGCCGCCACCCAGGCCCTGATGGCCGAGCTGGAGGAGGACATCATGCCCATCGAGGGGCTCATCGCCTTTGTCAGCTCTCCGGCAGGGGCCCAGGTGTTTGGCGCGGAACAGGCCAAAGCCATGGAGGCCCACGCCAGAGAGATCCAGGCCGCCGGGGCCAAGTACTGTGACTGCCCCGCCTGCGCCCTCTCCGAGAAGATTCTGGCCATGAAGGCCGACCTGCTGGGCTGAAGTGCCCACGTTCTTCCCATAAAAAACTGCCTGGAAGCCACTGGCTTCCAGGCAGTTTTTCGTTGGGAGGAGAGAGGGCGCTTAGTACTCTACCACACCCTCGTAGACCAATACCGCGTCGCCGGTGAGGATGACCTCATGGTCGGTGTAGTTGACCACCAGGTCGCCGCCGATGAGCTTGACGGTGATGTCCTTGCCCTTTTCCACGAAGCCGTTCTCCGTGGCGGCAATGACGGCGGCGCAGGCGCCGGTGCCGCAGGCCACGGTCTCCCCGTTGCCCCGTTCGTACACCCGCATCCGCAGGGTGTTCTCGTTGACAATGCGGACAAACTCGGTGTTGATCCGGTCAGGGAAGTACTTGGCGTGCTCGAACTGGGGCCCTAAGGTCTCCAGATCCAGGACGGAGGGGTCCTCGCAGAACACCACGCAGTGGGGGTTGCCTACGCTGGCGCAGGTGATGTTGTAGGTGCCGCCGGCGATCTCCACCGGCCGGTTGATGATGGTGGCGCCGGGGAGGGTGGTGGGCAGGCTCAGGGCGTCCAGATCGGCCTTCCCCATGCCCACGCTGACGGTGTTGGCCTTGCCGTTGCGGGTGTAGATCAGCAGGCTCTTGATGCCGCCGGCGGTCTCAATGGTCATGTAGTCCTTCTTGACGATGCCCTTGTCGTAAAGGTACTTGCCCATGCAGCGGATGGCGTTGCCGGCCATGCCGCCCTCGGTGCCATCCCGGTTGAAGATGCGCATCTTGGCGTCGGCCACGTCCGAGTGCTCCATGAGGACAATGCCGTAGCCGCCGATGCCGTAGTGCCAGTCGCACAGGCTGACGCACAGGGAGCCAGGGCTGGCCACCTTTCCGTCCCGGTTGTCGAAAAAGATGTAGTCGTTGCCGCAGCCCTGCATCTTGGCGAAGGGGAGGAGCTGCCGCTCCTTCCGCATGTGGTTCAGGTCCACAAGCTCGGTGTTGTACAGGTGGAACCGGCTGGCGATCATGTTGGCCATGGCATTGGCGGTGTCCAGGGCGGTGATAGAGGCGATGGAGTGGCGGACAGCCTCCCGGTGCAGCTCAATGTACTCCCGAATGGTGTCGTCGTAGAGGGCGCCGGTGTAGATGATAAGGCCGATCTTGCCCGCCTCCATCAGCTGGTAGGCCTCCGACCCCGGCACGATGGGGGGGATCTCATGGACCTGGATCCCCAGGGAACGGATGGCCTGGGCGGTGTCCGCCGTGGCGTACATGGGCATCTTCAGGTCGTCAAACTTCTTGGCCAGGCCCACCACTTCGGGCAGCTCGTGGTTTTCCACGCTGAGAAGGACGCCTTTGCCGGTGTAGTTGCGGTAGCCGGCGGCGGCAAAGCCTTTGAACAGGGCCTCGTGGAAGGTGCGGCCCAGGCCCAGCACCTCGCCGGTGGACTTCATCTCCGGGCCCAGGATGGCGTTGGCGTCGGTGATCTTCTC
>DXDK01000047.1 GCA_019115545.1 Candidatus Evtepia faecavium | reverse complement strand
GGACTCCCCACTCTAGTGGGAAATGCCCTGGGGGTTGCTGCTTATTTTGATGGACTGGCCTGCGGCCCTACATCCACCGTGGGAAGCGGCCCGCCCCCCGGCTGGGCGGGCTGGGAGGCGTGGGTTGGTGGACGGAGGGACAGGGCCGGGAAAAATCCAGCCAAAAATATACTCCCAAAAGAAAGTTTCCAAATCAGGGCCCGTACATGGGTCACGATAAAACCCACGATCGCTCTGCTGCGTCTCCCAACCCAAAAGATGGAGCGAGCCCCAGCGAGCGGTTTTATTTTGGGGGTGCAGGGGGTTCCCCCCTGCGACTCTTTGCGTCCGGGCTTTCTCTTA
The DNA here is from genome assembly GCA_019115545.1 of Candidatus Evtepia faecavium. Classification (GTDB taxonomy): domain Bacteria; phylum Bacillota; class Clostridia; order Oscillospirales; family Oscillospiraceae; genus Evtepia; species Evtepia faecavium. The sequence continues at coordinate 2,230 of DXDK01000047.1, read as the reverse complement.
GAGAAAGCCTGGATCCCCGCCCCGGATAGGGGCGGGGGACCACGCCGCAGGGTTGAGCCTGCGCCGGTCCCAACGGCACCGCGTACCGATACCGGCCCCCGGCCCCGCCTAGGGGCCCCACAAAACAGGAACGACCCCCTTCCCGGCTGGAAGGGCCGGAGGAAGGGGGTCCGCCCGTGGATTGGTTGGGTGGGTGGCCTTACACCAGGGACTGGATCACCTGGGCGCACCGGGGGCACAGGCCTTCGGCATTCACCGTGGGCAGCACCTTCCAGCAGCGCTGGCACTTGTCCCCGGCGGCGTTGGTCACAGCAGCTTGGATGCCCTCGCCTACGGTGACGGTCACCTGGGAGACGATGAGCAGGTCGGCCAGGGCCCCGGCGTCCATGGCCGCCAGGAAGGCGTCCTCGGCGGGGACGGTGAGGGCGATGTTGGCCTCCAGGCTCTTGCCGATCTTCTTCTCGGCCCGGGCGGTCTCCAGGGCGCCGTTGACCACGTCCCGGACCTGGATGATGGTCTCCCACTGGGCCATGGCGGCCTCGTCCAGGGCATAGGCGGTGAAGGGCTGGTTCATGTCGTTGAAGACCACGTTCCGGCCGTCCACCCCTTCGGGGTGGGGCATGGCCTGCCAGATCTCGTCCCCGGTGAAGCAGAGGACGGGGGCCATGATCTTGGTCATGGTGTCCAGGATGAGGTACAGGGCGGTCTGGGCGGAGCGGCGGAGGAGGGAGTCCTTCCCCTCGCAGTAGAGGCGGTCCTTGATGATGTCCAGGTAGAAGTTGGACATGTCCACCACGCAGAAGTCGTTCACCGCGTGGGTGACCACGTTGAAGTCAAAGTCGTCATAGCCCTGGAAGCACTTCTGGATGAGGCCGTTGAGCCGGGTGATGGCCCAGCGGTCCAGGGCCTCCATCTCGCTGGGGGCCACCAGGTGGTTGGGGTCGAAGCCGTCGAGGTTGCCCAGGCAGTACCGGGCGGTGTTGCGGAACTTCAGGTAGTTCTGGCTCAGCTGCTTGAAGATCTTTTCCGAGCAGCGCATGTCGGCGTGGTAGTCGGCGGAGGCGGACCACAGGCGGATGAGGTCGGCGCCGTACTTGTTCATGATGTCATAGGGGTCCACGCCGTTGCCCAGGGACTTGTGCATGGCCTTGCCTTCCCCGTCCACGGTCCAGCCGTGGGTGATGCAGGCCTTGAAGGGGGCCTGGGCCACGCCGGTGGAGCCCACGGCGGTGAGCAGGGCGGCCTGGAACCAGCCGCGGTACTGGTCCAGCCCCTCCATGTACACGTCGGCAGGCCAGAAGCCCTGGTCCTTCTTCATGGAGGCGAAGTGGGAGGAGCCGGAGTCAAACCACCCGTCCAGGGTGTCCTCCTCCTTGGTGAAGCCGTTGGCCTTGCCGCAGTGGGGGCAGGTGAAACCGGCGGGGAGGATGTCGGCGGCCTCCTTGGCAAACCAGGCGTTGGACCCTTCGGCGGCGAAGAGGTCGGAGATCACCTGGATGGTCTCGTCGGTGACGATGGGCTTGCCGCAGTCCTTGCAGTAGAACACGGGGATGGGCAGGCCCCACCGGCGCTGGCGGGAGATGCACCAGTCGGTGCGCTCCCGGACCATGGCCTTCATCCGGTCCAGGCCCCAGGCGGGGACCCAGCGGACCTCGTCGCAGGCGGCGCAGGCCTCGTCCTTGAAGGTCTCCACGGAGCAGAACCACTGGGGGGTGGCCCGGAAGATGATGGGCTTCTTGCACCGCCAGCAGTGGGGGTAGGAGTGGACGATCTCCTCCGAGGCGAACAGGACCCCGGACTGCTTCATGTCCTCCAGGATGATGGGGTTGGACTCCTCGGTCTTCAGCCCGGCGTACTTGCCGGCGTAGTCGGTGTGGCGGCCCTGGTCGTCCACGGGGACCACCATGTCCATGCCGTAGCGCTTGCAGGTCTCGTAGTCGTCGGCGCCGAAGCCGGGGGCGGTGTGAACGCAGCCGGTACCGGAGTCCATGGTGACGTAGTCCGCCAGCACCAGGCGGGAGGTCTTGGGCAGGAAGGGGTGGTCGGCCAGCATGTTCTCAAAGAAGGCGCCGGGGTAGGTGGCCAGGATCTCGTAGGAGTCAAAGCCCCCCACCTTCATCACCTTCTCGGTGAGGGCCTGGGCCATGATGTAGATCTCCCCGTTGGGGGCCTGGACCAGGGCATAGGTCTCGTCGGGGTGCAGGGCGATGGCCAGGTTCCCCGGCAGGGT
>DXDK01000008.1 GCA_019115545.1 Candidatus Evtepia faecavium | reverse complement strand
CTAAGATCACCGTCTGGGGGTGGGGGTCAAAGGTAAAGGCGGAGGGGACGGCCCCCAGTTCCTGGGCCACCTGAGCGGTGCGGCGCATCAGGGCGCCGTGGCCGTTGTGGACCCCGTCGAAAAAGCCCAGGGCGATCACACGTTTCTTCTGTTCCAACTTCTTACACCTCGAAAAAACTTTTAATGGTGGTGAGGGTCCCCTGGGCCAGGCGGCTCAGGGCCAGAAAGGCCCCCTCTTGGCTGTACACCCGGTAGATCCCGTCCTCCCCCGGCAGGGAGAGGGGGGTGCCGTTGCGGACCTTCTTCTCCGCCCGGGCGCTGGGAAGGGTGAGGGCGGGATAGCGGGCAAAGTAGGTGTCCACCGGAAGCAGCAGGGCGGCGGGCTCCTCCGCGGCCTGGACGGCCTCCAAAGTCACGGCGTCCTTTAGGGAGAACCCGGCTGCCTGGGTCCGGCGGAGGGCATACATGGCCCCCCCGCAGCCCAGGGCCTGGCCGATGTCGTGGCAGAGGGTGCGCACGTAAGTCCCCTTGGAGCAGGCCACCCGCAGGGTGTACTCCGTGGGGGAGGTCTGGTCCACGATCTCCAGGGCGTGGATGGTCACAGGGCGGGGGGGCCGGTCCACCGTTTCCCCCCGGCGGGCCAGCTCATAGAGCTTCTGCCCCTGGCGCTTGATGGCCGAGTACATGGGGGGGATCTGTTGGATCTCCCCCCGGAAGGGGGGGAGGGCGGCCTCCACCTGGGCCCGGGTCAGGTCCACGGGGTGGGTGGCCAGGACGGTGCCGGTGGTGTCCTGGGTGTCGGTGGTGAGGCCCAGCCGCAGGCCGGCCAGGTATTCCTTCTCCCGGTCGGCGGCGAACTCCACCGCCCGGGTGGCCCGGCCCACGAACACCGGCAGCACCCCGGTGGCCATGGGGTCCAGGGTGCCGGCGTGGCCGATGCGGCGCTCGTGGAGGATGCCCCGGAGCTTGGCCACCACGTCGTGGCTGGTCCAGCCGGCGGGCTTGTCGATGATGAGGATGCCGTTAGCCATGGCGCACCTGGTGGATGGCCGCCAGCATGGCCGCCTTGGCCTGGGCCGGGGTGCCGTGGATGGTGCACCCCGCCGCCGCCGGGTGGCCGCCGCCGCCGCAGACGGCGCACACGTCGGAGGCGTTCAGGGTCTTGCCGTCGGTGCGGAAGGAGATCTTGCACTCCAGGGGTTTCAGCTGGCGGACGGTGACGGCGTTGTCCACCCCCGCCAGCTGGCCGATGAAGGAGGCGATGTCCTCCAGATCCTCCTCGGTGGCCTGGAGGTCCTGGATCAGGTCCAGGGTGACGTAGGCAAACACCAGGGTGCCGTTCTCCTCCAGGTCCATCTCCTGCACCAGGCGGCTTTCGATCTGCATCCGCTTCAGGGACTTGGTCCGGAAGTGGCGCTTGTTCACCCACGGGGCGTCAAAGCCGGTGGCCATGAGGTCGGCGACGATGCGGTGGGTGTCCGGGGTGGTGTTGGAGTAGGCAAAGCACCCGCTGTCGGTGGCGATGGCGACATAAAGGCGCAGGGCGATCTCCTGGGTGAGGGTCACCCCCATGCTCTGGAAGATCCGGAAGAGGAGCTCCCCGCAGGCGGCGCAGGCGGGGTCCACGCAGGTCTCCTTGCCGTAGTATTCCTGGGAGCCGTGGTGGTCGATGACCAGGTCGATGGCCTCCCGATACCCCTTGGCGCTGTCCGGGAGCATCCCCAGGGCGGCCACGTCCACCGCTACCACCGCCTGGGGGACAAAGCCCGCCGGGGCCAGCACCCCCTCCCAATAGGGGTCAAAGAGGTGATGGGCGTCCTCGTTGGGCAGGACCCAGGCGGTCTTGCCCTTTTGCTGCAGGGCCAGGCACAGGGCGCTGGCGCAGCCGATGGTGTCCCCATCCGGCCGGCGGTGGGTGAGGATGAGCACCTGGTCCATGCCCAGCAGCCGCTGGGCGGCGTCCTGCGCGGTCATGGCTCGCCCCCCTGTCCGCCGGGGTCCCGGCTCTCCACGTCGTGGAGGAGTTTCAGAATGTGGGAACCCTTTTCAATGGAGTCGTCGGCCTGGAAGACCAGCTCCGGGGTATACCGCAGGGAGAGGGCCCGGCCCAGTTCCCGGCGGAGGTATCCCCCGGCGGACTTGAGTCCCCGGACGACCTCCTTCCCGTCGCTCTGATCCAGCACGCTGACATAGACCTTGGCGTACCGCAGGTCGGGGGTGGTCTCCACGTGGGTGATGGACACCAGGCCGTGGACCCGGGGGTCCTTCACCGTGCGCAGCAGGGCGGCCAGCTCCCGCTGGATCTCCTCGTTGATCCGGCCGATGCGATTGGAAGCCATAAAGCCCCTCCTTTCTGTCCCTGTACAGGGAAATATCGCGGGCGAAGCCAAAGGCCTCGCAGAGTTTTCCCGTCGGCAGACGGGAGAAGAAAAACGCAATCTCTCAAAGCTGGGAACCCGGCGGGTCCCGGGATGCTTACACTTCGATCTGCTCCATGATGAAGGCTTCGATGACGTCGCCCACCTTGATGTCGCTGTACTTCTCGATGCCGATGCCGCACTCGTAGCCCTGGGCCACTTCCTTCACGGCGTCCTTGAACCGCTGCAGGGAGGACAGGACGCCCTCGTGGATCACGATGCCGTCCCGCACCAGGCGGATCTGAGCGTTGCGCTGGACCTTGCCGTCGGTGATATAGCAGCCGGCGACGATGCCCACGCCGGTGATCTTGTAGACCTCTCGGACCTCGGCGGTGCCCAGGGCGACCTCCTTGAACTTGGGGGCCAGCATGCCCTTCATGGCGGCTTCCATCTCATTGATGCAGTCGTAGATGACCCGGTACATGCGCATGTCCACCTGGTTCCGGGCGGCGGTGTCCTTGGCGTTGGCGTCGGGACGGACGTTGAAGCCCACGATGATGGCGTTGGAAGTGGTGGCCAGCATGACGTCGGACTCGTTGATGGCGCCCACGGCGCAGTGGATGACCCGCACCCGGACCTCCTCGTTGGTGAGCTTTTCCAGGGAGGCCTTCACCGCCTCGGCAGAGCCCTGGACGTCGGCCTTCACGATGATGTTCAGGTCCTTCAGTTCGCCCTGCTGGATCTGGGAGAACAGGTCGTCCAGGGTGACCTTCTGGGTGGCGGCGGAGGCGGCCATCTTGTTCTCGTGCTTGCGCTGCTCCACCAGTTCCCGGGCCATGCGCTCGTCGTCCACGGCGTGGAAGTCGTCACCGGCGCCGGGGACCTCGCCCATGCCGGTGATCTCCACAGGCACGGAGGGGCCGGCGGACTGGATCTTCTGGCCCTTGGCGTTGGTCATGGCCCGGACGCGGCCCACGGCGGTGCCGGCGATGATCACGTCGCCCTGGCGGAGGGTGCCGTTCTGCACCAGCAGGGTGGCTACGGGGCCGCGGCCCTTGTCCAGCCGGGCCTCGATGACGGCGCCGTGGGCGGAGCGGTTGGGGTTGGCCTTCAGCTCCCGCATCTCGGCGGTGAGGACCACCATCTCCAGGAGATTGTCAATGCCCAGGCCGGTCTTGGCGGAGATGGGGCAGCAGATGGTCTCGCCGCCCCACTCCTCGGGGACCAGGCCGTATTCGGTGAGCTGCTGCTTCACCCGGTCGGGGTTGGCCTCGGGCTTATCCATCTTGTTGATGGCCACGATCACGGGGATCTCGGCGGCCTTGGCGTGGTTGATGGACTCGATGGTCTGGGGCATGATGCCGTCGTCAGCGGCCACCACCAGGATGGCGATGTCGGTGATCATGGCGCCCCGGGCCCGCATGGCGGTGAAGGCCTCGTGGCCGGGGGTGTCCAGGAAGGTGATGGGGGAGCCGTTCACCTCCACCTGATAGGCGCCGATGTGCTGGGTGATGCCGCCGGCCTCCCCCTCGGCCACCTGGGAGTGGCGGATGTAGTCCAGCAGGGAGGTCTTGCCGTGGTCCACGTGGCCCATGACCACCACCACGGGAGCCCGGGGGAGGAGGTCCTCCTCCTTGTCCTCGGCGGTGTCGATGAGCTTCTCCTCGATGGTGACAATGATCTCCTTCTCCACCTTGCAGCCCAGGTCCATGGCCACCAGGGCGGCGGTGTCATAGTCGATGATGTCGCTGAGGGAGGCCATGATGCCGTTCTTGATGAGGCACTTGACCACCTCGGCCCCGGTCTTTTTCATCCGGGAGGCCAGCTCGCCCACCCCGATCTCGTCGGGGATCTTCACGGTGAGGGGGGTCTTCTTGGCGATCTCCAGCTGGAGGCGGCGCATACGATCCTGCTCCTCCTGCTTGCGCTTGTTGCCGAAGTTGCCGCCCTTGCGGTGGTTGCCCCGGCTCTGGATCTTCTGCTTGCCGCTCTGCATCTTGTTGGCCCGTTCCGGCGCCAGGTTTTCCAGGTGCTCGTCATACCGGGCCAGGTTCACGTTGCCCGCCTTCCGGGTGTCCACCAGCTTCTTCTCGGGGACCCGGGTGGTGGGGTGGTTCACCGGCTGCTTGGCCGGCTGGGGGGCCTTCTCCTTGGGGGCCTCGCCCTTGTGCTCTCCCTTGGGGGGGCGGTCCTGCTTGGGGGCCTCCCCCTTGCCGCCGGCGGGCTTGCCGCCCTCGGCGGGGCGCTTCTGCCCCTGGTTCTGGGGGGGCTGCTTGCGGCCGTTGTCCCGGCTGCCCTGGTTGTTCTTGGGGGCCTTGCCCTCGCCCTTGGGGGCGGTGGCGGCCAGGGCGGCCTGGAGATCGGCCACCTGGTTGTTCTGGGTGAGGTATTCAAAGATGATGGACAGCTCGTTGTCTTCCAGCACCTGCATGTGGTTCTTCGGGGTGGTAGCGTACTGGGTGAGGATCTGGGTGATCTCCTTGGTCTGCTTCCCGAAATCCTTGGCTACCTCATGGACACGATACTTTTCAAAACTCAAATAAAGCCACCTCCATCGCGGCCGGGCCGGGAGCCGGCGCAGGCCGCTTGTTTGCTCTTTTCTCTCCGCACCGGCGGGCCGATACGGCGACTTACTTTCGTTTCCCCTTGTCCTTGTGGGGGGAATGCTTCTGGTCCCGGCGCTTCTTCGCCTGGCGGGCCTTTTGGGACAAGGCCTCCCAGGCGGGGCCGTAGGCCTGGGGATCGGCCTGGGCCAGACGCTTCGCCACCGCGGCGGCAAACCCCACGTCGGTGAGGGCCGCCATGGCGCAGGAGGTCCGCCCCAGACCGCTGCCCAGCTCCGCCTTGGTGAGGGGGAGCTGGAGGCAGATGGTGTTCTTCGCGGCCTGGCTGAAATGGGAGGCCCGGCGGATGGTGTTGTCCGCCGCGTCGCTGGCCAGCAGCAGCAGGTAGGCTTTGTGCCCCCGGCAGGCTGCCCCGACGGGCTCTTCCCCTACGGCCAGCCGTCCCGCTCTGAGCGCAAGGCCCAGGAGGGAGGGAATGCTATCCATCCAGACCACCGCCTTCCATCTGGGCGGCCAGGGCCTCGTAGACCGGGTCGGGGATGGGCAGGCCGAAGGCCCGTTCCAGGGCCTTGGACTTCCGCGCCCGCTTCAGGCAGGCCGGGTCGGGGCAGAGATAGGCCCCCCGGCCGGGCTTCTTGCCGTGAAAGTCCAGGCTGATCTCCCCCTGGGGGGAGCGGACCACCCGGATCAGCTCCCGCTTGGGCTTCATCTCCCGGCAGCCAAGGCACTGGCGCATGGGAATCTTTTTGGGCACGGGGCCACCTCCTTACCGGTTCGTTGGGTCTGTCAACAATATAATATAGGAGAGCAGGAACTCAGGGCTCCTGGGGTTCCTCCTGCTGGGGGACGGGTTCCTCGGGGATATCCGGCGTCTCGCCGGCTGCCTCGGGGGTCTCCTCCGGCATCTCGGCGGCGTCTTCCTCCAGGGCGGCCTCTTCGGCCTCCAGGGCCCGCTGGGCCTCGGCGGCGGCGTCCTCCTCCTCCCACTCGTGGGCGGCGGAGGCGGCCTTGATGTCGATCTTGTACCCCGTGAGCTTGGCGGCCAGGCGGGCGTTCTGCCCCTCCTTGCCGATGGCCAGGGAGAGCTGGTCGTCGGGGACGGCCACCCGGCAGCTCTTGGTGCCCTCCAGGGGCTGGACCGAGAGCACGTCGGCGGGGGAGAGGGCGGCGGCCACGAACTGGGCGGGGTCGTCGCTGAACTGGATGATGTCGATCTTCTCGCTGCCCAGCTCGGCCACCACGTTGTTCACCCGGGCGCCCTTGGGGCCCACGCAGGCGCCGATGGGGTCCACGTTCTCGTCAGAGGACCAGACGGCCAGCTTGGTGCGGCTGCCGGCCTCCCGGGCGATGGAGCGGATCTCCACGGTGCCGTCGTAGATCTCGGGGACCTCCAGCTCGAACAGGCGCTTGACCAGGCCGGGGTGGGTGCGGGAGATGAGCACCTGAGGCCCCCGGCTGGACCGGCGGACTTCCACCACGTAGACCTTCAGCCGGTCGCCCTCCCGGATGACCTCCCCGCGGACCTGTTCCGAGGGGGCCAGGTAGGCGTCGGTGGACTCCCCGTTGCTGGTGATGCGCAGGGAGACCGCCCCATTGCGGGGGTCGATGCGGGTGACGGTGCCCAGGAGCATCTCGTGCTCCTTGGAGCTGAAGAGGTCATAGATCATGTTGTGCTCGGCCTCCCGCATGCCCTGGATGATCACCTGGCGGGCGGTCTGGGCGGCGATGCGGCCGAAGTTCCGGGGCTTGATCTCGATGCGCACCACGTCCCCGGTCTGGGCGGCGGGGAGGCTCTTCCGGGCCGCCTCCAGGGCCAGCTCGGTGGAGGGGTTGGTGACCTCCTCCACGATCTCCTTCTTGACGAACATGCGCACGGTCTGGTCGACTTCGTTGGCCTCCACGTAGACGTTGTCGGTGATCCCCTCGTGGTCCCGCTTGTAGGCGGAGATCAGGGCCTGGGTGATCTTCTCCAGCATGTAGTCCTTGGGGATGCCTTTTTCCTTTTCAATGAGCTCGATGGCGGTGAAGAACTCCTTCCCGTCCAGTTCATTGCTCTTGGCAGGTTTGGATGATTTTTTAGCCATGACTGATTGTTTCCTCCCGCAGAATCTTAAAAACCAATGTGCAGGCGCACCGAGGCCACGTCTTCCTTGGGGAAGGTGACCTCCTCGCCCCCCAGGTCCAGGGTGACGGCCCCGTCCTGGTACCCGGTGAGGGTGCCGGTGCAGGTCTTCTGCCCGTTCTGGGCGCGGTAGAACTTTACGTCCACCTGGGCCCCCAGGAAGGCCTGGAAGTGCTCCGGCTTTTTCAAAGCCCGGTCCGCCCCGGCGGAGGAGACCTCAAAGGTATAGGGGTCCTGGATGGGGTCCGCCTCGTCCAGCAGGTCGGACAGCACCCGGCTGACCGCCTCGCAGTCGTCGATGGACACGCCGGTGTCCTTGTCGATGTACACCCGCAGGTACCAGCTGCCGGCCTCCTTGACGTACTCCACGTCCCAGAGGGAGCAGCCGTTGGCCTCCGCCACTGGGCGGGCCAGCTGGGCTGTGAGCTCTGTGATTTTAGACATGTGAAACCTCCCCGCGCCATGGGCGCTGCACCTTATAGAAATGGAAGGGACCGGGGTCCTCCTCATAAAAGAAAGAGCGGGGCAAGCCCCACTCTACCTAAACTTCCATTCAAATCGTATGTATTATAGCACAACCGCCGCCCCCGTGCAAGGGGTTTTGGAGAATTCTTTGGGAAATCCTTCCCCCGGCGGGGGCGGAACTTGGGCGGGGAAGCGGCCCTCCCGATTTTCTTTGGGATTCGCTGGAAAACCGTGGAAAAGTGATAAAATAATTATGAATTATTGGGAAATTTCCCCCAAAGCCTTGCCGGAGATGCAATTATTATGTATAATTACCCCGTCCATGCCTGCAAGGCGGGATCATTCCCCAGCAAAGGAGGCCATCACCGTGGCCCGAAAAAAGAAACGCAGACTCAAGCGAAAGTACCGTATCCTCCGGGGGATCTACGCCGCCATCGTGGCGGTGGCCGCTGTGATCGTCATCGGATACGGTGTCTATAAAGTAGCCGTCCCCGCCCCGGCCCAGGCGCCGGTGGCCTCCACCACCGACCAGGCCCAGGAGAACGTCCCCGGCATGGAGACCGGGGACCACACCCGGCGGGAGCAGGTGTACACCTTCCTCCTGGCCTGCCCGGACCAGGTCAGCGGCAACGCCGACGCCATCATGCTGGTGACCTACGACGTGCCCAACCAGAAGGTGGGCATGCTCTCCGTCCCCCGGGACACGCTGGTGGACGAGAGCTTCCCGAAAATCAACTCATCCCTCCACGATGGCATCGACAACCTCCAGTCGGTGGTGTCCGAGCTGGTGGGGTATCCCATCGACTTCTACATCAGCATCGACCTGGACGGGTTCGTGGAACTGGTGGACGCCGTGGGCGGCGTGGAGTTCAACGTCCCGGTGGAGATGTACTACAACGACCCCTCCCAGGACCTGAACATCTTCTTCCAGCCCGGGATGCAGCATCTGGACGGCCAGGAGGCCATGGAGGTCTGCCGCTTCCGGAAGAACGCCGACGGTACCGGCTATCCCATGGGGGACATCCAGCGCAGCGAGACGGTGCGCAACCTCATGGTTACCGTGGCCAAGAAGCTGGTGGCCAACATCGGCAAGCTGGACCAGTTTGTGGACATCCTCCAGCGGAACGTGGAGACCAACCTCTCCGGCACCGACCTGACCTGGTTTGTCACCAAGGCCATTGGCATCCAGCTGGACACCGGGGTCCAGGGCAACGCCCTGCCCGGGGACGGGAACACCACCTACAAGGGCGTGGACTACTGCTACGAGCTGGACCCTGCCGAAAGCCTGCGGCTGATCAACCAGCTGGTGAACCCCTTCACCGAGGACCTGGAGGGGGAGGATGTGAACATCTTCCAGCTGGACGACAGCAACGGCCGGGGCTACCGTGCCCAGGGCAGCGACTTTGTCTCAGAGGAGAAGACCACCAGCTCCAGTGCGGTGAGCACCCTGGACGACTGAGCCATCATACAGAATCCTTTCCCCGCCGGGGCGCAGAAGACCTGCCCCGGCGGGTTCTTTTTTTGCAAGAAGAAGTTGATGGACTTGCATGGGGAAACAAAAACATTCCGTGTGGGTTGGATGCAAAATGGGGAAAACCGTGGAAAACCGAGAAAATTTGTAAGAATATGTAGAAGTATGCAAAAATGTACTGAAACCATGCGCAAGTGTACGTTGTTTTCTGGGGGAAACTGGATATAATGAATGTATACTTGCGTTGGATGAATCAAGCTGGTATAGGAAGGAGGTTTTATTGAGAGAGAAGACAAAGCCCTAACAGACTTTGCCAAATCCCTGCAAGTCAAAATTGTGTATGTTTGTTAGGAGGGAACTGAGTTTATGAACCTCATGCTTCCAAGTGCCCGGCGTAAGGACGGCGAAAAGCAGCCCTGCATCACCGTCGGGAAGTTCGACATCCGCATCCCCTTCGTCCACTACGAATGGGAGATCCCCGAAATGATCCAGGCCTGCGTAGTCTTCCTCACCGGCACCGCGGCCACCCAGTACTTACAGGATCTGTTCGGGTTCACCTTTGAAATGGCCCTGTCCATCGTGTTTGTCCATGAGCTGCTGTACATGGTCAACAACACCATGGGCGACCCCCTGATCGGCGGCTGGATCACCCCCGCCGTGCCCTTGATCACCACCTTCCTCTTGAACTTCGAGGGGACGGACCGTATGTACGCCCTGGTGGGCATGGAGCTCATCCTGGGTATCATGTACGTGGTCCTGGGCATCACCGGCATCGCCACCAAGATCATCGACATCTGTCCCCAGAGCTTGAAAGGCGGTATCCTAATAGGATCTGGCTTTGCCGCCTGTTGCGGCACCTACGGATTCCTAGGGGAGGCAGACGGCGGCCGAGGCTTCTTTACCTACCCCATCTCCTGGTGCATCGGCGTGGCCCTGGGCCTGTTCCTGCTCTTCGCCAATGGCTTTGGCAAGGTGAAGTTCCACAGCAAGAACCGGGCCATCAAGCTGCTCACCAAGGCCGGCTTCGTGCCGGCGGTGATCGTGGCCGGTGTCATCGGCATCGCCATCGGGGAGCTGGAGACCCCCAACTTCAGCGACGTCTCCAGCTTCTGGTTCAACCCTCTGCCCGGCCTGCAGTGGGTGTGGGATAACTTCTCCATCGTGGGTATCGGCATCCCGCCCGCCCACATCCTGCTTCAGGACCTGCCCATGGCCATCATCTGCTACGTCATCGCCTTTGGCGATATCGTGGGCGGCACCGCCTTCATGGAGGACACCAAGCGTTACCGTCAGGATGAGAAGATCGACATCAACCCCGACCGCACCAACATCTGCTGCGGCGTGCGTAACCTCATCGAGGCCTTCTTCTCCCCCACCTGCACCATGTCCGGCCCCCTGTGGTCTGCCATGACCGTGTCCGTGGCCGAGCGCTACAAGACCGGTAAGGAGAACATGTACTCCATCTTCGGCGGCTCCTGCACCTTCAACATGACCAAGTGGATCTGCCAGCTCATCGTGCCCCTGGTGACCCTGGTGGAGCCCATCCTCCCCATCGCCATGGCCATGACCCTGATGATCCAGGCCTTCGGCTCCTTCTACGTGGGCATCAACATGTGCCGCACCAACGTGGAGCGGGGCGTGGCGGGCATCACCGCCGGCGCCATCGCCACCTGCGCCAACCCGGCCTATGGCCTGTTCATCGGCATTGCCCTGGCCATCATCATGGAGTATATCGGCATGTCCAAGAAGGAACGCCGGGCCAACGTGGAAGAGGGCATCGAGATCTACCTGAAGAACACCCGGGACGAGCTGGCCGAAATGGACGCCAAAGAGGCGGCCAAGGCAGCTGCCAAGCAGGCCTGAGTCCTTTTCTAATAAGAGAGACCCATCCCCACTCCACCCCTGCTCTTTCCTGTGCTATTTGAACATCTGACGTAAACCACCCCGGCCCCCTGGAAAAAACCAGGGGGCCGGGGTGGTTTTAATGAAAACGCCGGCCCCAAAGGGCCGGCGTGGGTTTGGCGGGCAGGGATGTGGGGGAGACTGGAAAGGGGTCACTTCTCCTCCTCCCGGAGGAAGTCCTTGTAGAGCATGCTGGGCTGCACGCCGGTGTTGTTCTGGTACTTGCCGCTGTCGTACTTGGTATAGTCCCCCTGGATGGTGTGGTAGTAGATCTGGCAGATCTCTACGTTGGGGTAGATGACGATGGGGTGGATGCAGAACATCTCCAGGGTCCAGTACCCGGCAAAGCCCACGTCCCCGAAGCCGGCGGTGACGTGGATGAACAGCCCCAGCCGCCCTACGGAGGAGCGCCCCTCCAGCATGGGGACGAACTTGTCGGTCTTGGTGTATTCCAGGGTGCGGCCCAGGTAGAGCTTGTTGGCCTCCAGCAGCAGGCCGGTCTCGGGGATGATGAGGTGCTTGACGGGGTTCTGGGCCTTCATGTCCAGCACGTCGGTGTCGTAGACCAAAAGCTCGTTGGACAGGCGCAGGTTGTAGCTGTTGGGGTTGAGCTGGGAAGGGGAGTAGGGTTCGATGATGATGTTCGTTCCCAGGTTTTTCTTGATTTCCTCGCCGGACAGCAGCATGGGGGTTCCCTCCTGACAGAATGGGGTGGGGGAGCGGGGGTCACGAGGGGCCGCCCTCCCGGGTGATCTCGGCAAACTGGAGGCAGACCCCTTTGATGCAGGTCTGCAGCGCCTTGCGCAGGTGGCCGTAGTAGCGCTGGTTGAGCTCCTCCACCAGCGGGGCCGGGCCCCGGTGGAGGTCGTAGCCGGTGAGCAGCTCCCGGATGAACTCCCGGCCCAGCTGGGTGGCCATGGTGCAGTCGGCGTCGAGCACCGTACCCTGGGGCAGATCCACGGTGGCCACCAGCACCAGATGGGAGTAGAGTTTCTGGGCGGTGGTGTGCTCCGGCAGCTTGGCATAGCCGGACAGAAAAACCTTGGGCACGGCGATCCCTCCACGATTCGTTTTCCGGATAAAAATTACTCTATCACAGGCGCCGGGCCCTGTCAATATCGGGCCGGGGGCGTGCGGGAGAGAAATCGTGAGGGATGCATAAAAAAGACCAGGAATTTTGTGGGCTGATTACCATAATTCCGCCAAAAAAATCGCCAACTGCGGTTGACTTTCCTCGACAGGAGTATCATAATGACCATGGGTGGAAACACCCGCTGAAATCGCGAAGACCCTCACAAGACAACCTGTAAAAAGGAAGTGAATCTTGATGGAGCAAGCAAACCTGATCCAAGGCATCCGCGCCATCCTTCCCGGCCGGGACTGTGCCGGTATGGGCGGCTGCGGCTATGCCACCTGCGACCTGTGCGCCGCTGCCATCGCGGCGGGGGAGCCCGCCAACCGATGTCCCGCCTGCAGCCAGGAGGAAGTCAACGCCATCCTGGCCCTCACTGGGGGGGAAGCCGTCCCTGCCCGGGACGAAAAGGCCTTCCTCCAGTGTTCGGGAAGCGCCGCGGGCAAGGCCCGTCTGAAGACCGCCGCCTCCTGCGAGGCCGCGGTGAAGAGCGGGTTCCTCCCGGAGGAGTGCGCCTACGGCTGCGTGGGCGCCGGCTCCTGCGTGGAGGCCTGCACCTTCGGGGCCCTGTCGGTGACCGACGGCACCGTCACCGTGGACCGGGACAAGTGCAACGGCTGCGGCGCCTGTGAGAAGGCCTGCGCCCAGCACCTGTTCCGCATGGTGCCGGCCAAGGCCACCAACTTTGTCCCCTGCGCCAACCAAGACCCGGAGGACCGGGCCATCCGCCTGTGCGGCTACAGCTGCATCGGCTGCGGCGACTGCGCCGAGGCCTGTCCCCAGGAGGCCATCTCCATCGTGGACAACCGGGCGGTCATCGACTATGACAAGTGTGTGGGCTGCGTATCCTGCACCGTGTCCTGCCGGAAGAAGATCATCGTGGACACCTACCACGACCTGACCCAGGTCAAGCCCACGGTCTCCTTCGTCCGCTGCCGGGGCGGGTGGTACAACCACGAGGTCTATTCCAAGGCCGGGGCCACCACCTGCCGGGAGGCGGTGAAGATGGACCTGCCCGACCACTGCACCTTCGGCTGCGCCGGCTTTGGCGACTGCGTGGAGGCCTGCCGGTTTGACGCCCTGTCCATCGTCCAGGGCACGGCCCAGGTGGACCCCGACAAGTGCGTGGGCTGCACCGCCTGCGTCCACGTCTGCCCCCAGGAACTGCCGGTCATTGTGCCCTACAAGGGGGCCAAGATGGTGCCCTGCGCTTCCCAGGACGACCCGGAGAAGCGGAGAGGCCTGTGCTGGGTGTGCTGCACCGGCTGCGGGGACTGCGCGGACAACTGCCCCGACGGCCTGATCCACATGGAGAACGGCCGGGCTGTCATCGACCCCGCCCCCTGTGAGGACTGCAATATCTGTTCCTATGTCTGCTCCTATGGGGTCGTCACCGCCCGGGCCATGCCGGAGTTCGTCTATCTCCAGAGCAAAGCCCTGGCAGCCCAGAAAGGAGGCGCGGCAAAATGAGAGACAACCGACCCTTTAAGAGCATGGACGCCAACGCCGCGGCCGGCCATGTAGCCTATGCCTACACCGAAGTGGCGGCCATCTACCCCATCACCCCCTCCTCCCCCATGGCAGAGCACGTGGACGAGTGGGCCACCCAGGACCGGAAGAACATTTTCGGCAAGCCTGTGCGGGTGGTGGAGATGGAGTCCGAAGGGGGCGCCGCCGGCGCCGTCCACGGGTCCCTGTCCACCGGGGCGCTGACCACCACGTTTACCGCCTCCCAGGGCCTGCTGCTGATGATCCCCAACCTCTATAAGATCGCCGGCGAAGGGCTGCCCGGGGTGTTCCACGTGGCCGCCCGGACCCTCACCACCCATGCCCTGTCCATCTTCGGGGACCACCAGGATGTGATGGCCTGCCGGGGCACCGGCATGGCCATGCTGGCCTCGGGCAGCCCCCAGGAGGTCATGGACCTGGCCCCGGTGGCCCACCTGTCCGCCATCCAGGCCAGCATGGGCTTCATCCACTTCTTCGACGGCTTCCGCACCTCCCACGAGATCCAGAAGCTGCGCACCTGGACCGATGAGGACCTGAAGGACATGGTGGACTGGAAGGCCATCGAGCGCATCCACGCCCAGGCCAACCTGCCCAACCACCCCTATCACCGGGGGTCCAACGAGTCCCCGGAGACCTTCTTCCAGCACCGCGAGGCCTCCAACCTGGCCTACAACCACCTGGTGGAGATCGTGGTGGAGAACATGGAGAAGGTCAACCAGCGCATCGGCACCAACTACAAACCCTTCAACTACTACGGCGCCCCCGACGCCACCGACGTGGTGGTGGCCATGGGCTCCGTCTGCGGCACCCTGGAGGAAGTGGTGGACGCCCTCATCGCCCAGGGGAGAAAAGTGGGCGTGCTGGAGGTCCACCTCTACCGGCCCTTCTCCGCCCGGCACCTGCTGGCGGAGCTGCCCGACACCCTCCAGCGCCTGGCGGTGCTGGACCGCACCAAGGAGCCCGGCGCCTTCGGCGAGCCGCTGTACCTGGACGTGACGGCCGTGCTCAACGAGGGCGACTTCCACGAGATCCGGGTCATTGGCGGCCGGTACGGCCTGTCCTCCAAGGACACCACCCCGGCGGATATGTACGCCGTCTTCCAGCACCTGGCCCGGGACGGGCACAACCACTTCACCGTGGGCATCCGAGACGATGTGACCCACCTGTCCATCGAGCCCTCCCTCTTCCCCATGTCCGGCGACCCCAGCCAGGTC
Organism: Candidatus Evtepia faecavium; assembly: GCA_019115545.1. Lineage (GTDB taxonomy): Bacteria > Bacillota > Clostridia > Oscillospirales > Oscillospiraceae > Evtepia > Evtepia faecavium. The sequence continues at coordinate 4,668 of DXDK01000008.1, read as the reverse complement.
TCCGTGAAGTTCTGGGGCATCGGGTCCGACGGCCTGGTGGGCGCCTCCAAGAACACCGCCAAGATCATCGGCGACCACACCGACCAGTACGTCCAGGCCTATTTCCAGTACGACTCTAAGAAGTCCGGCGGCCTGACCATCAGCCACCTGCGCTTTGGGGACCATCCCATCCGCTCGGCCTACTACGTAGGGGACGCCGACTGCGTGGTCTGCGGCAACCCCGCCTATGTGGGCCGGTATAACATGGTGGACGACGTGAAGCCCGGGGGGACCTTCCTCCTCAACTGCAGCTGGACCGAGGCGGAGCTGGAAGAGCGCCTGCCTGCCGACATGAAGCGCACCCTGGCCCGGAAGGGCATCCACCTCTATCTCTGCGACGCGGTGACCATCGCCCGGGAGATCGGCCTGAAGGGGCGCATCAACACCATCATCCAGTCGGCCTATTTCAAGCTGGCGGGGCTCCTGCCGGCGGAAGAGGCCATCGAGTATATGAAGCAGGGCATCATCAACGACTATGCCGCCAAGGGCCAGAAGATCGTGGACATGAACGTGGCCGCCGTCATGGCCGGCCAGGAGGCCGCCCGGGAGGTCAAGGTGCCCGAGCACTGGGCCAACCTGGAGGAGGAACCCCGCACGGCCATCCGCCTCACCGGGGCCAACGCCGACCAGGTGGACTATGTCCAGAACATCCTCCTGCCCACCAACCGCCTGGAAGGGGACGCCCTGCCGGTGTCCACCTTCCTGCCCTATGCTACCGGCAAGGTGCCCTCGGGGACCTCTGCCTTTGAGAAGCGGGCCATCGCTGTGGAAGTCCCCGTCTGGCACCCGGAGAACTGTACGCAGTGCGGCTGGTGCTCGGCGGTGTGTCCCCATGCCGTCATCCGGCCCTTCGTCCTGCGGGAGGAGGACACCCACGGCCTGGTCACCGTGCCCAGCAAGACCGACCCGGGCAAGCGCTTCCTCATCGCCGTCTCGGCGGAGGACTGCGTGGACTGCGGCTCCTGCGTGGAGATGTGCCCCGCCCGGGTGAAGGCCCTCACCATGGAAAAGGCCGAGGACCGGATGCACCACGACCAGCTGGCCTTTGACTATGCCAAGGCCCACGGGGTGCAGAAGGGGTCGGACCGGACGGTGAAGGAATCCCAGTTCCTGCGGCCCTATCTGGAGTACTCCGGGGCCTGCCCCGGCTGCGGGGAGACCCCCTATGCCAAGATGGTCACCCAGCTCTTCGGCGACCACGCGGTGATCGCCAACGCCACCGGCTGCTCCTCCATCTGGGGCGCCTCGGTGCCCAGCATGCCCTACGTGGTGGACGAGCAGGGGAAAGGCCCCGCCTGGGCCAACTCCCTCTTCGAGGACAACGCCGAGTTCGGCTACGGCATGACCATCAGCCTGCGCACCCGCCGGGGCGAGCTGAAGACCGTGGTGGAGCGCATGGCCAAGGACCCCTGCTTCGCCGGCATCGCCAAGGCCTGGCTGGAGCAGATGGACACCCCCGACGCCGGCCACCTGGGCGAGTCTCTGGCCGCCCTGTGCCGGGTGTATCCCGACAACCCCGACGCCCGGTACGTCCTGGACCACACCGACCTGCTGCCCAACCCCTCCATCTGGATCTTCGGCGGGGACGGCTGGGCCTATGACATCGGCTACGGCGGCCTGGACCACATCCTGGCCTCCGGGGAGAATTTCAACGTTCTGGTCTTCGACACCGAGGTCTATTCCAACACCGGCGGCCAGTCCTCCAAGTCCACCCCCACCGGGGCGGTGGCACAGTTCGCCGCCGGCGGCAAGCCCACGGACAAGAAGGACCTGGCCCAGATCGCCATGACCAGCGGGCGGGTCTACGTGGCCCAGGTGGCCATCGGCGCCAACCCCGCCCAGACCCTCCGGGCCCTGCGGGAGGCTGAGAGCTATCCCGGCCCCTCCCTCATCATCGCCTATGCCCCCTGCATCAACCACGGGCTGAAGGCGGGGATGAACCGGTCCATGGTGGAGATGAAGAAGGCCGTCCGGGCCGGGTACTGGAACCTGCTGCGGTATGACCCCCGCCTGGCGGCGGAGGGCAAGAACCCCCTGCAGATCGACAGCGCCAAGCCCAGCGAGGACTATCAGGCCTTCCTCCAGGGAGAGGTGCGGTACGCCTCCCTGACCATGAAGAATCCCCAGCACGCCCAGGCACTCTACGAGGCCTCGGAGCACAACGCCGTCCGCCGCTATGAGAGCCTGCTCCAGCGGCGGGCCAGCCTGGAGCCAAAGGAGGGAGCGGCAAAATGATCAACCCTACAAGAGAACGGATCCCCATGCCGGAGCAGCCCAAAAACCTCCGGTGCACCAATTTTGACGAGGTGGCCTTGGGGTACGCCCCCCTGGAAGCGGTGGGGGAGGCCATGCGCTGCCTGGACTGCCGGGAGCAGCCCTGCGTGGCCGGCTGCCCCATCCACCAGAACATCCCGGGCTTTCTGGCCCGGGTGGCGGTGGGGGACTTTGACGGGGCCTATGACCTGGTCTCCCAGCACAGCAGCCTGCCCGGCATCTGCGGCCGGGTGTGCCCCCAGGAGCAGCAGTGCGAGAAGAACTGCTCCCACGCCCTGAAGGGGGAGGCCGTGGCCATCGGGCGGGTGGAGCGCTTCGTCTCCGACTGGCACGACGCCCACACCCCCATCCAGGCCCCCGAGGTGGAGCCCAAGGGCAAGAAGGTGGCGGTGATCGGCTCCGGCCCGGCGGGCATCGCCTGCGCCGGGGACCTGGCCGCCCTGGGGTACGACGTGACCATCTTTGAGAAACTCTCCTACGCCGGTGGCATCCTCACCTACGGCATCCCCACCTTCGTCCTGCCCCGGGAGGTGGTGGACCGGGCCCTGAAGACCCTCTGGGCCCGGGGGGTGGAGATCGTCACCGACAGCCCCGTGGACCGCACCCGCACGGTGGACGACCTCTTCGCCGCCGGGTACGAGGCCGTCTTCGTGGGCAGCGGGGCCGACGTGCCCCAGGTCCCCCGTGGGCTGGACACCACCCTCACCGGCGTGTGGACGGCCAACGACTACCTCACCCAGGTGAACCTCCACAGCGACGCCCTGCCGGAGAACATCCGCCGGGCCAAGCGGGTCCTGGTGGTGGGGGGCGGCAACGTGGCGGTGGACGCCGTCCGCTGTGCCCGGCGCCTGGGGGCGGAGACCATCATGGTCTACCGCCGCACCATCGCTGAGGCCCCCGCCCGCCGGGATGAGATCGCCCACACCTACGAGGAGGACATCGAGATCCAGGAACTCACCAACCCCGTGGCCTGCTACGGGGAGAACGGGGTCCTCACCGGGGTGAAGTGCGAGCGGATGGTCCTGGGGGAGCCCGACGACTCCGGCCGCCGCCGCCCCGTGGGCACCGGCGAGTTCTTCGACGTGGCCTGCGACAACCTGGTCATCGCCACCGGCACCTCCTACAGCGAGGACGTGGTGGACACCACCACCGGCATCGAGAAGGACCGGTGGGGCGGCATCGCCACCGGGGAGGACGGCGCCACCAGCCGCCCCGGCGTCTTTGCCGGCGGTGACGCCGTTACCGGCCCCCAGACCGTGGTCAAGGCCATGGGCGCGGGGAAGCAAGCCGCGGTGAGCATTGACAAGTACCTCTCTAACCGGTAAACGGAACCCCAACGAAACGCAGTGCCGGGACGGCATGGTCCGTCCCGGCCCTGTTGTGTAGAAAACGGAGGTGACCTGCCGTGATCCAGCGGATCGACCCGGCCCTGGCCGCCCCCCTCTTTGCCGGGTGGGAGGGCGGCATCCTCCGGGCCTGCCTCCAGGGGGTGATGGGGGAAGTCTATGCCCCGGCGGGGGAGAAGGGCTCCGCCCTGGCGTCCCTGGGGGACTTTACCTTCCTGGCAGGGGTACCCCGGTGGGACTTGGCGGCCTTTCTGCCCCCGGCGTTTCGGGGGGAGTCCCGCATCCTGGTCCCCTGCGGGGAGGGGTGGGACCAGTGCATCCAAACCGTCTGGGGCGCCCGGGCCCGGCCCTTCACCCGGTATGCCACAAAGGCGCCCCCCACCGGCTTTGACCGGGCCCATCTGGCCTGCCTGGCGGATGGTTTGGGTCCGGGGGATGTGCTGTGCCCCATAGACGGCGCCCTCTATGCCCAGTGCCTGGCCAATTCCTGGAGCCGGGATTTGGTGTCCCAGTTCCCCACGGCGGCGGCCTACGCCCGCCTGGGCCTGGGGATGGCGGTGGTGCGCCAGGGGACGGTGGTGGCGGGGGCCTCCACCTATGCCCGATACCGGGCGGGGATCGAGATCGAGGTGGACACCCGCCCCGACTGCCGCCGCCAGGGCCTGGCTGCCGCGGCCTCGGCCGCCCTGATCCTCCGTTGCCTGGACCGGGGCCTCTGCCCCCACTGGGACGCCCACACCACGCTCTCCCTGGCCCTGGCGGAGAAGCTGGGGTACCGGCTGGAGCGGGGGTATGGGGCGTATAGTATCTGAGCCCTGCCGATACAACATCCATAACCACAAAAAACCACCGGCCCTCTGCCGGTGGTTTTTCGCTGCCTGGGATCACTCGCCCAGCTTTTGCTCCCCGATCCAGGTGAGGAGGCTGCGGGCCAGGGCCAGCTGTTTCTCTGTCATGGGGCGCAGCAGCTCCGCCACGTCCCGCCAGCCCTGGTCGGGGTGGCGGGCGG
>DXDK01000046.1 GCA_019115545.1 Candidatus Evtepia faecavium | reverse complement strand
CCGTCCATGAGGCCGTTGTCGTAAACATAGCGCACCGCGTCGTGGAACCAATCGCCCTCCTTCACATCCGTGAAGGGCAGGGGTTCCGCCTCCATCTCCACGAAGGTCACCGCTACCTTCACCTGGCCGTTGGGCATGGTGAAGGTGTAGGTGCCGTCGGCGTTTTCCGTGACTTCCACCGCATCGCCGAAGCGGTCGGTGACGGTGACCTCGCCCACTTCGTACCCTTCCTCAGGGGTCGGGGTCAGAGTGACCGTCTCCCCGGCCTTGGCGGCGGCGGGGTCTTTGGTGACGGTGCCGCCCTCGGTGGTGGTCACGTCAATGCGGTAGTTGGGGTTGGCGGGGGGCACGTAGGGGCGCTCCACCGTCACTTCGCAGGTGGCGGTTTTGCCGCCCACGGTGGCTGTGATGGTCGTTTCGCCTGTACCTGTGGCGGTAATAGTGGCGGTTTTGCTGTCCGTTGTATCAGGAGTAATCTCTACAATACCGCTGGGGTCGCTGGTCCACGTCACACTCTGATTGGCGGCCTTGTCTGGCGTGATGGTAGCGGTGAGGGTTTCGCTGTCGCCCGCCACAAGGGCCAGCGTTTCAGAGGACAGCGACACGCCGGTCACTTCATAGGTCACTGGGTTGCCGTCCACTTCACCCTCGCCAGTCAGCGTACCTTCGTTCTTGTTGATAATGGTACCATGGTTGATAATCGTACCGTTGTTGGTAATGGTACCCTCGTTGGTGAGGGTCACGCCCACAGGGATGGTCAGCGTCTGGTTTTCTCCAATGGTTAAGGTCTGGTTTTTCCCAATCGTGAAGTCCTCGGTGGGGGTGACAGTATCCCCGTAAAGTTTGCCCCCCTCGTTCCCCCGGAAAATCACGCCTCGCCATGGGTTGCTTTCATCCTCTGCATCCTGAATGCTGCTGGCAAAAATCACCGCATTGCCCTCGGGTCTGAAGGAGCCCGAGCCGCTGAACTGACCGCCGCCGCCAATCCCCGCGCCGTTGCCGCCGCCCTTGGCCGTCACCGTACCGCCAGAGATGGTGACCTCGCCGCCATTGCCGCCATTGCCGCCGCCGATCCCCGCGCTGCCGTCGAAGGGGGTGTCGCCGCTGCTGCCGGTGGCGGTCACCGTGCCGCCATAGATGGTGACCGTGCCACCAGCGCCGCCGTTGGCATTTTGGCCAGGCCAAGTAACACCGCCGCCGTCGATCCCCGCGCCGCCGCCGTTGGCGGTCACCGTGCCGTTATAGATGGTGACCGTGCCGCTGCTGCTACCGCTGATTCCTCCGGTGACCTCCACCGTGCCGCCGTGGATGGTAACCGTGCCGTCCTTGGGAGAGTTACCCCCCCAGCCGATGCCATTGTTCTGGACAACGAGTTTGCCGGTGCCTTCAGACTGCCCATAAATGGTGAGGCTTTTGTCGCTGCGGGAGTTAGGAGGGGCGCTCTCTGCTGTCCGGATGCCATTCTGGACGGTGAGGGTACAGCCATCCTGTAAAATCAGGTGGACGTCGCCATAGACGATGACCTCGGGACTGATGGTGATGTCGTGGTTAACCACATACCAGAATTCTTGTGTGTTCATCTGGTGGCCCCAGTCCCAGGTGCCCTCTTCAATGACTGTATACTCGCCGGCGGATTTTTTCCTCTCTACGGACGAGAGTGTATTCGTACTTGCGTTCCAGGAATATTCAATATACGTCACATCCCCCTCCGCCGCCAAGGCCGTCCCCGGCAGCAGGGACAGGCACAGGGCCAGGCTCAGCAGAATGGGTAACATCCGTCGTTTCATGGGCTTCCTCCTTGGAGGCCGGGCTTCCCCAGAAATTTTCCTTCCGTTGGAATGTTTTCCAACGGAAAAAGAGGCCTAGGCCTCTGGTCTCCTGTGTGATTTCGCGCCGGTAGGCGCAGTGGTTTATTTTAGTGTACTGGATTTTTCTCCCCCTGTCCAGTGTCAGTTAGGGGCAAAAACGTACCAGTTAGGGGGAATTGCCCCCTTCCGCCTTGCTCCCGGCGGCGTTTTCTGGTACAGTGGAGGAAATCGGAAAGGGGGCCTTCCCATGAAACGACTGCGGCGAATCGGTATGATCCTGGCCTTTCTGGCGGTGTGCGCCGGGGCCTTGCTGTTCCTTTTGCGGTTCACCCAGTCGGCGCCGGCCTTCACCTATCCCGCCTGGGAGACCGGGGCGGTGGTGTCCCCTTCCGGGGAGGAGACCCCCTTTGACCCTGCCGGCGGAGCGGGTGGAGGGCACCTATCTCGTCTTCGAGGCCGCCGGGCTGGCGGTGGCCGCCTATCTGGACGGGCAGGAAGTGTGGCGGTCCAGCTCCGACCCCGCCCCGGAGACGGCGAACCAGAGCCAGGTGCAGCTCCCCCTCCCCGCCGGGGGCGGGGAGGCGCTGGTGATGGAGGTGCGCCCCCTGTCCGCCCTGGCCATCCTGCCCACCCTGGCCCGGCTGTCCGCCGACCCCACCGACCAGGCCGGGGCCGTGGCCTATGCCAACTACTACGGCCTGCCCGCCGGGGCCACCGCCCTGGCCCTGGTGCTGCTGTGGGGGCTGTTCCTGCTGGGGCTGTCCCAGGGGAAGGGGACCTGGCCCCTCCTTTTGCCCACCCTGGCGGCGGCGCTGCTGACGGCCCACCGCATGGCCCTGGGGTACGGGAACGGGTTCCTGCCCCAGCCGGTTCAGGCCCTCCTCTCCGCCCCGTGGCTGGAGTGGGTGGCCGCCCTGGCCCTGGTGGGGTTCCTGGTCCTCCACCGGGAGCGGGCGTTCTGGAAGGCGCTGGGCATCGTCACCGCCTGGAGCGCCGGGGGGCTGGCGGTGCTGGGGGTGGTCTCCCACATCCGGGGCGGCTGCCTGGCCCGGTATCTGGGGGATCTCATCCTCCAGATTCAGGCGGGGGTCTGGAGCGGGGCGCTGTACTGGCTGATCTGGTGGCTGGTGCTGGTGTGTGCCCTGCTCTCCGCCTGGGACCTGGCCCGCTTCCTGGGCCGCACCCAGGGGGAGGCCCGGGCCCTGGCCCTGAAAAACCAGCTGGTGATGGAGAACTACCGCGCCCTGGAGCAGAAACTCCGGGAGAGCGCCCAGCTCCGCCACGGCTTTGCCCACCAGGTCACCGCCCTGGACGCCATGGTCCAGGCCCGGGACTGGGCCGGGCTGGAGCGCTGGGTGGCCGCCCGGAAGGCCGAGGCCGGGGACCAGAGCCGCTACACCGAGCACATCGCCGTGAACGCCATCTTCCAGGACGCCGCCGCCCGGGCCCGGGGGCTGGGGATCCCCTTCCAGGTGTCGGTGGCGGTGCCCAGGGAACTCTTCGTCCCCGATGAGGATCTGTGCGCCCTGCTGATGAACCTGCTGGACAACGCCCTGGAGGGGGCGGCGCGCACCCCGCCGGGGCGAGAGAAGGGCATCTTCTTCCAGATGCGGGTGGCGGGGAACTTCCTCCCCATCCTGTGCGAGAACACCTTCGACGGCCAAGTGAAGACCGACCCCCAGGGCCGCCTGCAGACCCGGAAGGACGACCCCGCCTCCCACGGCTTCGGCCTGGCCCAGATGCGGGCCGTGGCGGAGAAGTACAGCAGCGTCCTGGACATCAGCTGGACCGAGGAACGCTTCACCGTCCAGACCGCCCTGCAAAATCCCCTGGCGTAAGGCATACAAAGCGAGAGGGCGCCCCGTGGGGCGCCCTCTCGCTTTTGTCTATCTCCTGCGCTGGTTCAGGTACTGCACCAGGGCGCTTTGGAAGCCGGCATAATAGGTCCGGCTCACCGGCAGCTGCCGCTTGTCCCGGAGGATGACCCCGCCCCGGGTGAGGTGGTCCACCCAGTCCATGTTCACCAGGTAACTCTTGTGGCACCGCCGGAAGGAGGCCCCGGGGAGCAGCCGCTCCGCGTCCCGGAGGGAGAGGGGGAAGGCCCGCTCCTCCTCCCCCAGGCAGACCACCACGCCGTGGTCCCGGCTCTCCACCCAGCGGATCTCTCCCAAGGGCAGGGCGGCGGTCTTGCCGCCCCACCGGAGGAGGATGGTCTGGGGGCGGCGCTTTTCCAGGGCCAGGTGGAGGGCGGCCTCCAGCCGCTCCCGGTCCACCGGCTTTAAGAGGTAGTGGAGGGGGTGGGCGTCGTACCCCGCCAGGGCGTATTCCGGGTTGCCGGTGATGAACACCACCTGGTCCCGGATCCCCCGGTCATAGAGCCACCGGGCCATCTCCAGCCCGGAGGTGCCCGCCATCTGGATGTCCAGCAGATAGAGGTCAAAGACAGCCTGGCCGGTCTCCAGGGCGGCCCGCAGGGCGTCCGCCGAGGGGAAGGCGGTCAGCTGGGCTTCGATATTCCAAGAAGAAAAGACCTCCCGGCACAGGCCGGCCAGCTGGTCCCGGTCCATGGGTTCGTCCTCGCAGAGGGCCACCTGATAGGCTGGCATGGCGCATCCCCTCCCTTCGGTTTTCCCCTATTGTATCAGGTTTGGGGCAGGGTTGCAAATCAAGATTGCCTGGGATACAATGGGGCAAGAAAACCATGAAACCGGCGGAGGGAGATCGCGATGGCAAAGAACACCGACCTGTGGAAAGTCCTGGAGCAGGAGGGGTACGACCCCGGGAATCCCAACGACCCCGTCAACGAACTTCTCCGGAACATCCAGGAGGCAACGCCCAAAACCGGCCCTTTGGCCTATGTACGAAACGAGGAGAACCTCCTGCGCTTTCTGGTGGCCTACCAAAACATAGCCCTGCTGGCGGAGAATCATGAAGGAGAGTGGGTTGACCTCAACGCGGAACCGGAAGACGCCCACTTCTCCATCGCCGTGGCATTTCCCGCCCTGCACTTCACTGGGAAAGACTTGGTCCGCTTCCAGCGGGTGGCTATGGTGGCCGATGCCATCGACCTGGACCCCGCCTCGGACCGCACAGTCCTCCTGGAGGTCTGGGCAGAGGGGGTTTTTGCGGCGGAGGCCCCCTGAGCCCTGTGTGTCTCTGGGGGAGGAAAAGGGAGAGGACGGCGCCCCCGTCCCCCCACCACACCCGTTGGCACTGCATTGGCCCCCGGAACCAGGAAAAGCGAGCCCAAAGGCTCGCTTTTCCTGGTTCCGTTCTAATTTCAGGACCCTTCCCCTTCCAGGGAAAGGGTCACTGTAACATCGCCGTTGCCCAGAGCCTCCGTCCAGCCAGCAAGGTCATCCACGTGGGCCAGGGGGGTGTAACTCCAGGTGTTGGAGCCATAGAACACCACGATCTGGTCCCCCTGGTAGAGGACGATGTCCCCGGCCTGGGCGGCAGTCTGCCGGTTGCTGGTGGGGAGAGGCTCCCCCAAGGGCCCCACTTTTTCAAACCCAGCGTAGTCCTGGAGCACCAGGGTGACAGGCCCCTGGGCCAGCTTTTCCCGGAGGGCCGCCGTGGCCTCGTTGTCCTCCCAGGTGGCGGCGAAGGTTCTGTCCCCCACCTGCACATACAGCTTCATATCCTCCGTTGCCTCCTCGCTGGTTTCGGATTCCGTAGCCTGGGGGTCCCCTGCCGGGGCCGGTGTCTCTTGAGTGGGGGTGCCGCACCCCGCCAACAGCGCTGCCAGGCACATGGCAGTGATCCAGCCCCACAGTTTTGCCTTTCCCATGGTCCTCACCGCATTTCTCAAACTTGGCCGCCTTGCGGTCGGGTCCAGTATACGCCTTCCAGGTTTCCATCGCAAATACGAATTTTAGATCCCTTCCTATATAAAATAGATATAGTAAAACCCCGAGCCGCTGCTTCCGCAGCGGCCCGGGGACGTATCTGTTGTTATTCCGGCCTCACACCCGGCCCAGCAAAGCGCTCAGCCCCAGCAGCAGGACCAGCAGGCCCAGGTTGCAGGCGGTGAACACCGCGAAGTATTTCCCCCGCTGGGCGGGGTAGGCCCGGCTGATCTCCTTGTAGGAGATGAGGCTGGCCATGGAGGCGATGAGGGTCCCCAGGCCCCCCAGGTTGCACCCCACGATCAGGGAGCCCCACTGGCTGGTGAAGCCGGAGAGGAGGAGGGCAGCGGGGACGTTGCTGGTCACCTGGCTGGCCAGCACGGCCACCAGCTCCACATGGCCGGCCAGGGCCCCGGAGAGGAACCCCCGGAACAGCTCCACCCCGGAGAGGTTGCCAATGAAGATGAAGAAGGCCGCGAACACCCCCAGCAGGGAGTAGTCCACCGAGGCCAGCAGCTGCCGGTCAAAGAGCAGCAGGAACAGGGCGATGATGGCGCAGACCACCAGGGCGTTGACCACCTCAAACAGCCCCAGCAGGCACAGGGCAAAGCCCAGGGTGCACAGGGCCAGGCGCTTCGGCCCGGCCAGCTCCACCGGCACAGCGGTGCGCTCCACCGGGGTGGCCCGGCGCAGCAGGATGCAGGCGGCGATGCACACCCCAGACACCGCCACATAGGGGAGCATCAGCAGGCATAGATCACCAAAGCCCATGCCGCTCTTGGCATAGAGGTAGAGATTCTGGGGGTTGCCCATGGGGGTGAGCATGCTGCCCAGGTTGGCCGCCACGGTCTGCAGCACCACCAGGGGGATCACCTGCCCCTCCTGCCCGGCCATGCGCAGCACCACCAGCCCGAAGGGGACAAAGGTGATGAGTGCCACGTCGTTGGTCACCACCATACTCAGCAGGAAGGGCAGGAAGACCAGCACCCCCAGCAGGGCCCGGGAACTGCGGACGTGCTTCAGCAGCCCGTTGGCCAGGTAGAGGAAGGCCCCCGCCTGCTGATAGCCCTTCATCACCGCCATCAGGGAGAAGAGCAGGGCCAGGGTGTTCCAGTCGATGTATCCGATGTAAGCCGTGCTGGGGGGCACGAAAAAGGCCGAGACCACCGCCAGCAGCAGGGCAATGCTCAGCACCGCCTCCCGCTTGGCCAGGGTGATGTAACGGCTTGCCAGCTGTAAAACCACGGGCCTTCCCCTCCCAGCACACAAAAATACCGCCCGTCCGGGCAGCGACCCCTATTATAGCACCTGTGTCGGGAAATGCAAGGGGGCCGGTCCCCCTTTTTTCGGCAAATTGGTTCCTGCAAGCAGAGCAACGGACTTAGAAGAATCCCGGGAGGAAAGACAAAAACAGGAGGAACGAACCTCGTTCCTCCTGCTTTCTTATTTCGCGCCTTTCAAGCGGGCCATGGCCCGGGCCAGGGCGGTCTTGGAGCGGTAGTACTCCTGGACGCTCTGCTTCTGCCGCAGGCGTTCCTCCGCCATCTGCCGGGACCGCTCGGCCCGGGCCTTGTCGATCTCCTCCGGCCGCTCGGCGGAGGAGGCCATGAGGATCACATAGTCGGGCATCACCTCGGCAAAGCCCTGGCCCACGATGACCTCTTTCCACTGGCCCTCCACGCAGAAGCGGGCGGTGCCGGGGTCCACCGCCACCGCCGCGGGCTCATGGCCCACGTGGACGCTGAAGTCCCCGTCGGTGGCAGGCATGATGATGGCCTCCGCCTGGCCCTGGAAAAACTGCTTGAGGGGGGTCATGATCTCCAGATAGAAGGTATTTTCCATCCGCTGCTCCTTTCCCTCAGACCACGCCCTGGGCCCGGGCCTTCTCCCGGATCTCGTCCACGGTGCCCACCATGGAGAAGGCGGACTCGGGGTACTTGTCCAGCTCGCCCCCCAGCAGGGCCTCGAAGCCCTTGATGGTCTCCTCCAGGGGGACGTAGCGGCCCTCCAGGCCGGTGAAGACCTCGGCTACGGAGAAGGGCTGGGAGAAATACTGCTGCATCCGCCGGGCCCGGTCCACGGTCTTCCGGTCCTCGGGGCTCAGCTCCTCCATGCCCAGGATGGCGATGATGTCCTGGAGCTCCCGGTACCGCTGCAGCAGGGCCTGGGCCCCCCGGGCCACGGCGTAGTGCCGCTGGCCCACCACTTCGGGCTCCAGGATCCGGGAGGTGGACTCCAGGGGATCCACTGCGGGATAGATGCCCTGCTCCACGATCTTCCGGGAGAGGACGGTGGTGGCGTCTAGGTGGGTGAAGGTGGTGGCCGGGGCGGGGTCGGTGAGGTCGTCGGCGGGGACGTACACCGCCTGGACCGAGGTGATGGCCCCGTTCCGGGTGGAGGTGATGCGCTCCTGGAGGGCGCCCATCTCGTTGGCCAGGGTGGGCTGATAGCCCACGGCGGAGGGCATCCGGCCCATCAGGGCGGAGACCTCGGAGCCGGCCTGGACGTACCGGAAGATGTTGTCAATGAACAGCAGCACGTCCTGCTTCTGCCGGTCCCGGAAATACTCCGCCATGGTCAGCCCCGTGAGGGCCACCCGCATTCGGGCCCCAGGGGGCTCGTTCATCTGGCCAAAGACCAGGGCGGTCTTGCTCAGAACCCCGGAGTCGCTCATCTCCCGCCAGAGGTCGTTGCCCTCCCGGGTACGCTCCCCCACGCCGGTGAAGATGGAGTAGCCGCCGTGCTCGGTGGCGATGTTGTGGATGAGCTCCTGGATGAGCACCGTCTTGCCCACCCCGGCGCCGCCGAAGAGGCCGATCTTGCCCCCGCGGGCATAGGGGGTGAGCAGGTCGATGACCTTGATGCCCGTCTCCATGATCTCGGTGGTGGGGCTCTGCTGGGCAAAGGAAGGGGGCGCCCGGTGGATGGACCAGGTCTCCTTGGCCTCTACCGGGCCCTTCTCGTCGATGGGCTGGCCCAGGACGTTGAACATCCGGCCCAGGGTCTCCTCCCCCACCGGGGCCTGGATGGTGGTGCCGGTGGAGACCACCTGGTCCCCCCGGCCCAGCCCCTCGCTGGGGGAGAGCATGATGCACCGGACGGTGTCCCCGCCCACGTGCTGGGCCACTTCCATCATCCGCGTCTCGCCGTCCACGGTGACGGACATGGCCTCGTTGATCTCAGGCAGCTTGCCGCCGGGGAACTCCACGTCCACCACCGGCCCAAGCACTTGCGCCACAGCGCCTTTCAGTTCCATTTTGCTTCCTCCCTTTCTATGGGCGGCTGCCGTCCGCCAGGAAACGGACGGAGCGGACCGGTTTCTCCTCCCGGCGGGGCGGGCGCTCTGGCGCCCCTCGCTGGGCGCCGCCCACCACCTCGGTGATCTCCTGGGTGATGGCCGCCTGCCGGGCCCGGTTATAGTGCAGGGACAGCTCCTTGAGCATGTCCCGGGCGTTGCTGCTGGAGGAGTCCATGGCCGTCATACGGGCGTTCTGCTCGGAGCAGAAGGACTCCACCAGGGTGCCGAAGACGGCCCCCTTGATATACCCCTGGGCCAGGTAGCTGAGCACCTGCCCCTCGCTGGGGACATAGGTGACCTTCTGCTGGTTCAGGCCCTCCTCCCCCGGCCGGGGCGCCCACACGAAGGAATCGGCGTCCAGGGGGAGCATCTTGCGGACCCGGGGCTCCAGCAGCATGGAGGTGACCATTTCGGTATAGACCACGTAGACCTCGTCCAGCTCCCCGTCCAGGAAGCGCTGGATGAAGTAGTCGCTCATCTCCTCCGCCCGGGCCAGGGTGGGGTCCTGGGCGGTGTAGAGGAACTCGTTGTCCACCGGGATGCCCCGGTTGGCAAAGTAGATCCGCCCCACCTGGCCCACCAGGAAGAGGACCGGGTGGCTGGCCTGGGCCAGCTTCTCCTCGGTGAGGCGGAGGACATTGTGGTTATAGGCCCCCGCCAGGCCCTTGTCGCCGGTGATGACCACGTAGCCGATCTTCCGCTCCTCCGGGGGGATGTGCCTGCGCTTGTCAAAATACATGTGCTGGGTCTCGGTGGAGTGGTGGAGGATGTCGGCGATGGTCTCGGTGATGCGGGTGAAGAAGGGCTCCACCTTGTTCAGCTGCTGCCGGGCTTTGCGCAGCTTGGAGGAGGAGATGAGGTACATGGCGTTGGTGATCTTCAGGGTCTGCTGCACACTGTCGATGCGTGTGCGGATCTCCTTCATGCCTGCCATTATCCGTTCACCTGCTTCTTATACTCCTCCAGGGCGGTGCGCAGCTGTTCCGCCGCGGCCCCGGGCAGGGTGCCGGTGGACTGGATCTCCTGGATGAGGTCGGCGTGGCCGGCCTCCAGGCTCTCGCAGAAGCCCTGGACGAAGGGGTTTATCTTCTCCAGGTCCACGTCAGAGAGCAGGCCGCTGGTGGCCACGTAGAGGATCACCGCCTGCTTCCACACCGGCATGGGGTTGTAGAGGGGCTGCTTCAGGATCTCCATGAGCCGCTTGCCGTGGTCCAGGGCCTGGCGGGTCTCCTTGTCCAGGTCGGAGCTGAACTGGGTAAAGACCTCCAGCTCCCGGAACCGGGCCAGGTCGATGCGCAGGGTGCCCGCGCTCTTCTTCACCGCCTTGGTCTGGGCCGAGCCGCCCACACGGGAGACCGACAGGCCCACGTTGACGGCCGGGCGCTGGCCGGAGAAGAAGAGGTCCTTCTCCAGATAAATCTGCCCGTCGGTGATGGAGATAACGTTGGTGGGGATATAGGCCGACACATCCCCGGCCAGGGTCTCGATGATGGGCAGGGCGGTCATGGAGCCGCCGCCGTATTCCTCGGTGAGGCGGCAGGCCCGCTCCAGCAGCCGGGAGTGGAGGTAGAAGACGTCGCCGGGATAGGCCTCACGGCCGGGGGAGCGGCGCAGCAGCAGGGACAGGGCCCGGTAGGCCACCGCGTGCTTGGACAGGTCGTCGTAGATGATGAGCACGTCCTTCCCCTGGTCCATGAAGTACTCCCCCATGGCCGCCCCGGCATAGGGGGCGATGTACTGCTGGGGGGCGGAGTCCGCCGCGGTGGCGGAGACGATGATGCTGTAGGGCAGGGCGCCGTACTTCTCCAGGGTGCCCCGGAGCTTGGCCACGGTGGAGGCCTTTTGGCCGATGGCCACGTAGATGCAGATCACATCCTGGTCCTTCTGGTTCAGGATGGTGTCCACGGCGATGGCGGTCTTGCCGGTCTGGCGGTCGCCGATGATCAGCTCCCGCTGGCCCCGGCCGATGGGGACCATGGCGTCGATGGCCAGGATGCCCGTCTGGAGGGGCCGGTTCACCGGCTCCCGGGTGACCACGCCGGGGGCCTCGTGCTCGATGGGCCGGGTCTCGGTGGTCTCGATGGGACCCAGGCCGTCGATGGGCTGGCCCAGGGCGTTCACCGTGCGGCCCAGCATGGCGTCCCCCACGGGGACGTCGGCGGCCCGGCCGGTGCGCTTGGCCTGGGAGCCCTCGTGAAGGCCGGCCGGGCTGCCCAGCAAAACGATGCCCACGCTGTCCCGTTCCAGGTTCAGGACCATGCCCTGGGCACCGGTGTCAAACTCGATGAGCTCGCCATACACCGCCCGGTCCAGGCCGTAGACGGTGGCGATGCCGTCGCCGATCTCCAGCACGGTGCCGGTCTCGGCTTGGCGGGTGCGGCTGTCGTATTGTTCGATCTCTTCCCGGAGAATGGAAAGAATTTCATCTGCGTGATTCAATTTGGATTCACCCCTTTTGCAGGCTTTGGGCCAGAGCGTGGAGCTGGCCCCGCACGCTCTTGTCATAGGTCACCCCGTCGATCTCCAGCACGAAGCCGCCGAGGACGTCCGGGTCCACCACGATGTCAAAGGTGAGGGACCGGTAGCCGTGCTTTTTGCACAGGAATTTCGCCAGCGGGCCCAGGGCTTGGTCCCCCGGGTCCCGGGCGCACCGCAGCAGGCACAGGCCCT
This sequence comes from Candidatus Evtepia faecavium, assembly GCA_019115545.1. Taxonomy (GTDB): domain Bacteria; phylum Bacillota; class Clostridia; order Oscillospirales; family Oscillospiraceae; genus Evtepia; species Evtepia faecavium. Next base: position 115,192 of record DXDK01000046.1, on the reverse strand, counting down.
CCCCCCTTTGCTTCCGCTCCAGGCGGCGGTAGGCCGCCAGGATCTCCGGCAGCAGGGGGAAGCGGCCCCGCTGGGCCAGCACCTGGTAGAAGTTTTGCAGGTGCTCGTCGGCGGGAAAGTCCGGCAGGCGGGAGAGCACAGCGGTTTTCTCGTGGGCCTCCACCGCAGGACTGCACAGCGCCTCCCAGAGGGGGGCGCTGCCAGTGAGGTAGGCCGCCGAGGCCTCCAGGCGCTCCAGGGAGCAGCCTGCGTCGTGCAGGGCGGCGGCATATCGAAGGGCTGTGGTGCTCATGATTCGTCACCCGCCTCGTTCAGGAAGGCATTGAGCATGGCCTGGTCGGTCTCCCCGTTGAGGGTGCGCTGGGACACCTTGGCCGTGGTGAGCATCACCAGGGCGGCAATCTCCTGCTTGGCCTCGGCCAGCATGGCGGCCCGGTCGGCCTCCCGCTGGCGGGCGGCCTGCTCGTTGAGGCGCTGCACCGCCTGCTCCGCCTCTTCCAGGCGGCGGCTGTAGGCCAGGTCGGCCTGTTTCCGGGCGTTCTCTACGATGCGCTCCGCCTCTCCCCGGGCGGCGGCCAGCTGCTGGGTGTACTCCGTCTTCTGCGCCTCCGCCTGGGCCAGGCGGCTGTCCGCCTGGTCCAGGGTGTCCGCCACCTTCTTGGCCCGCGCGTCCAGAAAGCGGGTCATGGGGCCGAACAGGAACTTCCGCATGAGCAGATAGAGGATCAGCAGGTTCACCAGCACCCAGATGATATTCCAGTCTAAATTCAGGACACCCATCTGGTTCCGCCTCCCATCAGTTCATGAAGATCAGCAGGATGGCGATGAGCAGACCGTAAATTGCGGTGGACTCTGCCAGGGCGCAGCCCAGAATCAGGTTTCTGGTGATCTTGCCGGTCTGCTCCGGCTGGCGGGCAATGGCCTCGGAAGACTTGCCGGTGGCGATGCCAATGCCGATCCCGGCGCCCAGGCCGGTGAGAACTGCGATGCCAGCACCAATTGCTACGATACCCATGTTACATTCCTCCTAAATTTCTCTTGGTTTTTCGTTTGGGTCCCATCAATCCTCCAGGGATTCGGACAGGAACAGCGTTGTCAGGAACACGAAGACCACCGCCTGCAGGATGCCGTCGAAGATGTCGAAGTACAAGCTGAAGGGGATGGGCAGCACCAGGGGGCAGACGATCTTGATCAGCTCCATGATGATGTAGGCGCCCAAAATGTTGCCGAACAACCGGAAACACAGGGACAGGGGCCGGATGCCCATTTCCATCACGTTCAGGGGGGTGATCATGGCCGAGGGGCTGGCGAACTTCTTCAACCCGCCCCGGAAGCCGTGGTACTTAAACTGGGCCGCATAGATGAGCACCCCGCTCATGATGGCCAGGGCGGCGGCCACGTTCAGGTCCTTGGTGGGCGGGGTGAAGCCGAACAGCCCGCAGGTGTTGGACACCACCAGATACACCGCCACCGTGCCCAGGTAGGGGGCAAAGGTGCGCCAGTGCTTCTCGCCCAGGTTTTCCCGGCAGAAGTTGTTGATAAAGCCCACCAGCAGCTCCGCCACCGCCTGCCGGCGGCCGGGCCGCTCCTTCAGGTTGTGGGTGAGCCAGATGGCCAGCACCGTGATCACGGCGATGATGATCCAGCTCATCACCGTGGACTGGGGCACGGGGATGCCGCCGAAGATGGGGATCTCAAAGGCTGTGCCGCTGGGCAGGCGCGCGCTGAGTTCCGCCTTGATTTCATCCAAGGAATACCACCTCTTTCCTCGTTCTTTTTCAGGTCGCAGTTCCATTTTAGCCCGCGCAAGGGGAAACACAATCTTAAAAAACTAAAAAAACGAAAGCCCCCCGCTCGGCCTGTCCCATGATTTTTCCCCTGTCTTCGACGGATATTTCGTTGCTACCCCTGGGGTTTTATGCTATACTACCGGCAGAATACCCCATGGCAAGGGGGGCATCTCCATGCAAAATCACAAGACCGGCAGTTCCAAAATCTATAACCAGGTGCGCAATGTCCTCCTGCTGGGCATCGTCATCTCCCTGCTGCTCTCCCTGGGGGCCAGCTTCCTGCTGAACCTCACCTCCGAGAACCGCTCCCGGGACCAGACCCTGGAGAGTTCCGCCCAGGTGGCGGCCAACACCCCCCTGCTCACCGAGGACATCAACGCCCCGGAGACCACCGAGTTCATCCGCCGCACGGTGCAGAACGTGCCCACCATCGACGTGTTTGCCGTCTATGACCGGGAGGGGCATCCCACCGCCTTCTATGACCTGGCCACCGGGGCGGACAATGTAAACGACCTGCCCCCCCTGAGCCAGGACATCGTGGACTGGTTCCTGGCGGGCAACGACACCCTGCTCTACAACGACGAGGCCCCTGCCGGGGCCGACCGCTGCGCCTACGCCGCCATCTATTCCCCGGATGGGGAGCTCATCGGCTATGCCATGGCGGGGATCTACATCCGCTCCATCCGGGCCGTGATGCTGCGGATGCTCCTCTTCCACCTGCTGGCCGGGGTGGGGGCCCTGGCCGTGGGAGCCCTGCTGAGCCTGCGCCTGTCCCGGAACATCAAGAAGGACCTGCTGGGGTACGAGCCGGACGCCTTCCGCCAGCTCTTCCTCCAGCGCACCGACATCCTGGACGGCCTGGAGGAGGGTCTGCTGGCCATCGACCAGGACAACCGGGTGACCTACCTCAACCGGGCCGCCTCCGATATCCTCCGCATCGACCAGGCCGCCGCCCTGGGGCAGCAGCTGAAGGACATCTACCCCCGCTCCACCATCCCCCGGGTGATGCAGACGGGCAAGGCGGAGTACAACATCAGCTTGGAGTCCATCACCCACGTCTCCGTTCTGTCTGACCGGATCCCCCTCTGGCGGGACGGGCAGATTGAGGGGGCCGTGGCCATCTTCCGCAACCGCACCGAGGTCACCAAGCTGGCCCAGGACCTCACCGGCGTGCAGCACATCGTGGAGGCCCTGCGGGCCTACACCCATGAGTTCACCAACAAACTCCACGTGATCCTGGGCTACATCCAGCTGGGGGAGACCCAGCGGGCGGAGGAGTATATCCTCCATATCACCGCCAGCCGGAGCCAGTCCATCGACTATATCCGGGAGCGGATCCAGGAGCCCACCGTGGCCGCCCTGCTCATCGGCAAGGCCTACCGGGCCGCCGAGCTGGACATCCGCTTCACCCTGGACCCCGCCAGCTCCCTCCACGGGGACAGCCAGTACCTCCCCGCCATGGGGCTGGTCACCGTGCTGGGGAACCTCATCGAGAACGCCTTCGAGGCCCTTCTGGGGGCGCCCCCCGGCGGGGCCAGCGAGGTCACCGTAAGCATCCGGGAGGGCCGCCACGGCCTGCTGGTGAGCGTGGACGACACCGGCCCCGGCATGACCGACGAGGTCCGCGCCCATCTGTTTGACAAGGGCTTTTCCACCAAGGGGGAAAACCGGGGCACCGGCCTTTCCCTGGTGAAGGACACCCTGGAGGCCTACAACGGCACCATCCGGGTGGAGTCCGAGCCGGGGGTAGGCACCTCCTTCATCATCACCCTCAACGACCACAGCTGACCCAAAGGAGGCACGCGCCATGTACCGCACCGTTATCATCGAGGACGACCCCGTCATCACCCAGCTCAACCGCCGCTATGTGGAGAAGGACAGCCGCTTTTCCGTGGTGCAGACCTTCTCCGCGGCCCACCCCGCCCTCTTCTGGCTGCGGAACAACCTGGTGGACCTCATCATCTTGGACGTCTACATGCCCCAGATGAGCGGGCTGGAGCTCCTGCGCACCCTCCGGGCGGAGGGGGTGGACGCCGACGTCATCATGGTCACCTCCGCCAACGACGCGGCCACCATCGAGGCCTTCATCCGCCTGGGGGTGACCGATTACCTCATCAAACCCTTCGGCTACGAGCGCTTCCAGTTGGCCCTGAAGAACTTCTGCGACCACCGGGAGGCCATCCACCAGGACGCCAGCCACCGGCGGAAGCTCACCCAGAACCAGCTGGACAACGTCCTGCTCCACCAGGCCCCGCCCCAGCCCGCCGCGGGGGGGATGCCCAAGGGGCTGCAGAGCCAGACCCTCTCCCGGCTGGAGGCCTACCTCAAGGAGAACCCCCAGCAGGGCCACACCTGCGATGACATTGCCAGCCACGTGGGCCTGTCGGTGGTCACCGTCCGGCGGTACATGAACTACCTGGCCGAGCAGCACATCGTGGACAGCGAGATGGACTACAACACCGGCGGGCGGCCCTGCATCGTGTACAAGCTGAAATAAGGCGCCAAAGACAAACCGGGAGAGAGCCAGTTGGCTCTCTCCCGGTTTTCCATGCTTTCAGGGGTTCAGATGGTGGGGTCGTCGATGGGCCCGAAGCCCTCCTTGGGGATCACGAAGATCTCCTGCCGGCCGGGCATCTCGTCGTTGAACAGGGCGAAGCCCCCCCGGACCAGGAAGTTGCGGATGTCCTCCTCCGCCTCGGCATAGTCCAGCTGGGGGTCCTCGAAGGAGCGGACGAACACATCCAGGTTGGCCCACAGGCGCTCGGCCGGGGGGCTGAAGTCCTTGTCGATGCCGAACTCCCGGTTCATCCCCACCCGGAACTGCTTGGCGGTGAGGGTGTCATAGACGGGGGTGAGGAAGAGGTTGAACATCCCCAGGCTCTCGTAGTCGTAAAACCCGTTGTACTTGACCAGGTCCTGGGGCGTGTTCACCTCGGGGCAGAGGAAGGCGGTCTCCGGCAGGGCCCCGCCGTTGGCCGCCCGGAGGTCGGCCTCCTGGGCCTTGGGATAGCAGTCCATGCCGCAGGACTTTTCCAGCCAGTCGTTGACAATGTCCACCACTTCCTGCACGTCGTGGTGGCTGGCAAAGCGGGTGAAATCCTTCCCCTTGATGCTGGTGCCATAGATCAGCACGAAAAAGCGGTCGTTCATAGGGTTCGTCTCTCCTTTGCGTTAAGGTTCCCGGAAGGTGCCGCCCAGCAGGCGGACCTCCGGCTCCAGCAGCACGCCGGTCTGGGCCAGGACCACCGACCGGACGTGGTGGATGAGGTCCAGGATGTCCTGGCAGGTGGCCCCGCCGGTGTTCACCACAAAGCCCGCGTGCTTTTCCGACACTTGGGCCCCCCCTACCCGGCAGCCTTTCAGGCCGCACCCTTCGATGAGGGCCCCGGCAAAGTGGCCGGGAGGGCGCTTGAAGGTGGAGCCGGCGCTGGGGTATTCCAGGGGCTGCTTGGCCCGGCGGCGGCGGGCCAGGTCGGCCATCTTCTTCCGGATGGCGGCGGGATCCCCGGGGGCCAGGGTGAGGTGGGCCCCCAGGATGAGCCAGGGCTTCTGGGCAAACACGCTGGTGCGGTAGCCCAGGGCCAGGTCGGCCTTGGCCAGGCGGTGGGGGGCGCCGGTCTCGTCCAGGCAGTCCACCCAGTCCACCACCTGGGCCAGTTCCCCGTCATAGGCGCCGGCGTTCATGAACACCCCGCCCCCCAGGCTGCCGGGGATGCCGTGGGCAAACTCCAGGCCGGTGAGCCCCGCCTCGGCGGCAAAGACCGCCGCCTGGGCCAGGGACACCCCGCTGCCCGCGTAAAGCCCCCGCGCCCCGTCCCGCTCCAGCCGGGTGAGGGCCCCGGGGAGTTTGACCAGGAAACGGTCCACCCCCCCGTCGGCCACCAGAAGGTTGGAGCCCTTCCCCAGGAAGAAGGGGGGCACCCCCGCCTCCCAGGCCAGGCGGATCACTTGTCGGACCTCCTCCTCCCCCTTGGGCAGGGCCATGAGGGCGGCCGGTCCCCCCACCCGAAAGGTGGTGTGCCGGGCCATGGGCTCCCCCACCCGGAGATCCAGTTGGGGCATGGCCTCGTTCAGTTTGGTCTGCAGGCTGCGCAGCGGCTCCATGCGACCCCTCCCTTGTCGTTCCAGTATCTTGGTTATTATAGCAGATTTCTCCCGGAAATAGTAGCGTTCCGGGGAAAAAAGTGTCTGTACAAAACGGCCGCGGTGGTCCCGCGGCCGTTTTGGGTGTCGGTAGGATCAGGTATCCAGGGTGATGGAGAGGATCTCATCGTCCTCCCCGGCGGCGGGAAGGGTGGTCCGCTCCGGATCCTCCAGAGGCTCGGCAGGCTCCTCCTGCTGCTCCTCCTGGGTGCGGACGGCGGCTGCCACCGCGGCGTAGCCGGTGCGGGGCAGGGGTTCGTCCTCCTCCCGGGGGTTCACCTGGCGGTACATGGACAGGCCGGACCCGGCGGGGATGAGCTTGCCGATGATGACGTTCTCCTTCAGGCCGATGAGGTGGTCCACCTTCCCCTTGATGGCGGCCTCGGTGAGGACCTTGGTGGTCTCCTGGAAGGAGGCGGCGGAGAGGAAGGAGTCGGTGGCCAGAGAGGCCTTGGTGATGCCCATGAGGAGGGTGGTGGCGGTGGGGAGCACCAGCTCGCTGCCGTCCTCGTGGGTCTCGCCGGCGTCGATGCGGGCCTGGACGGCGGCCTTGGCGTCCAGGTACTCCGTGACCTCGATGGTGGCCCCGGAGAGCAGCTGGGAGTCCCCGGCGTCCTCCACCCGGACCTTGCGCATCATCTGGCGGACGATGATCTCAATGTGCTTGTCGTTGATGTCCACGCCCTGCTGACGGTAGGGCTTCTGGACTTCCTGGATGAGGTAGTCGTGGACGGCGGAGACCCCGCGGATGCGCAGCACCTCGTGGGGGGACAGGGCGCCCTCGGTGAGCTGGTCGCCCTTCTCCACCCAGTCGCCGTCCTTGCAGCGGATGCCGGCACTGTAGGGCAGGGCGTAGCTGACCACTTCCCCGTCGTCGGCGGTGATGGTGACGTTGCAGATGGTGATCCGCTTGCTCTCCTCCAGGGTGACCCGGCCGCTGATCTCCGCCAGCTGGGCCATCTTCTTGGGCTTGCGGGCCTCGAAGAGTTCCTCAACACGGGGAAGACCCTGGGTGATGTCCCCGCCGGCCACGCCGCCGGTGTGGAAGGTACGCATGGTCAGCTGGGTACCCGGCTCGCCGATGGACTGGGCGGCGATGATGCCCACGGCCTCGCCCTCGCCCACGGGCTCCCCGATGGCCAGGTTCATGCCGTAGCACCGGGAGCAGACCCCGTTCCGGGCCCGGCAGGTGAGGACAGAGCGGATCTTCAGGCTATGGATGCCCCGGCTCTCCAGCACGGCGGCGTCCTCCAGGGTGAGCATGCGGTCCTTGGAGAAGAGGAGTTCCCCGGTGTTGGGGTCCACCACGTCCTCCACGGGATAGCGGCCCTTGAGGCGCTCGGCGAAGGTCTCGATGACCTGGCCGTTCTCGCTGATCTCCCGGACGGTGATGCCCTCGGTGGTGCCGCAGTCGTGCTCCCGGATGATGACCTCCTGGGACACGTCCACCAGGCGGCGGGTGAGGTAACCGGAGTCGGCGGTGCGCAGGGCGGTGTCGGCCAGGCCCTTCCGGGCGCCTCGGGAGGAGACGAAGTACTCCAGCACGGACAGGCCCTCACGGAAGTTGGCCTTGATGGGGATCTCGATGGTGCGGCCGGAGGTGTCGGCCATCAGGCCGCGCATGCCGGCCAGCTGACGGATCTGGGCCATGGAGCCACGGGCGCCGGAGTCGGCCATCATGAAGATGGGGTTGTACCGGTCCAGGCCGGCCTGGAGGGCCTCGGTGACGTCCTTGGTGGTCTGCTCCCAGGCCTTGACCACCAGGCGGTAGCGCTCGTCGTCGGTGAGGAAGCCCCGCTTGAACTGGTTCTCGATCTTCACGATCTCCTGCTCGGTGTTCCGGATCATGGGGTACTTCTTCTGGGGGACGGTCATGTCGTAGATGGAGACCGTCAGGGAGCCCAGGGTGGAGTAGTGATACCCCCGGGCCTTGATGATGTCCAGCACTTCCGCCGACTGGGTGAAGCCGTGGCGGAGGATGCACTTGTCGATGATTTTCCCCAGCTGCTTCTTGCCGCAGACGAAGTTGATCTCCGGCTCAAAGCAGGCCTCGGGGTCGTCCCGGTCCACAAAGCCCAGGTCCTGGGGGATGCCCTCGTTGAAGATCAGGCGGCCCACGGTGGTGCGGACCAGCTTGTGGCGCTCCTGGCCGTCCACGGTGGCGGTCATGCGCACCAGGATGGGCACGTGGAGCTCCAGCTCCCCTTCGTCGTAGGCCAGGCGGGCCTCGCCGGGGCTGGCAAAGGCGTGGAGGACCTCCTGGGGCTCCTCCCCCGCGGCGGCGGCCCGGCGGACCTCATAGCCGGAGGTGGGCAGGAGCCGGTCGGGGGTATCCAGCCAGATGTGGTCGCTCTCGGTGATGCTCCCCTGGTCCAGGGCGGCCAGGGCGGCCGCCTGGTCGGGATAGATAAAGGCGGGGTCGGCGGGGGCGTCCTTCTCGTAGGTGAGGTAGTAGGAGCCCAGCACCATGTCCTGGGTGGGCACGGTGACGGGGCCGCCGTCCTGGGGCCGCAGGAGGTTGTTGGCAGAGAGCATCAGCAGACGGGCCTCTGCCTGGGCCTCGGCGGACAGGGGGACGTGGACGGCCATCTGGTCGCCGTCGAAGTCGGCGTTGAAGGCAGTACACACCAGGGGGTGGAGCTTGATGGCCCGGCCCTCCACCAGCACCGGCTCGAAGGCCTGGATGCCCAGGCGGTGGAGGGTGGGGGCGCGGTTGAGCATCACGGGGTGCTCCTTGATGATGAAGTCCAGGGCGTCCCAGACCTCGGCCCGGCCCCGGTCCACCATCTTCTTAGCGGACTTGATGTTGTTGGCCAGGCCGTCCTCCACCAGCTTCTTCATGACGAAGGGGCGGAAGAGCTCAATGGCCATCTCCTTGGGCAGGCCGCACTGGTAGATCTTCAGCTCGGGGCCCACCACGATGACGGAGCGGCCGGAGTAGTCCACCCGCTTGCCCAGCAGGTTCTGGCGGAAGCGGCCCTGCTTGCCCTTGAGCATGTCGGACAGGGACTTCAGGGCCCGGTTGTTGGCGCCGGTGACGGCGCGGCCGCGGCGGCCGTTGTCGATGAGGGCGTCCACCGCCTCCTGGAGCATCCGCTTCTCGTTGCGGATGATGATGTCCGGGGCGGAGAGCTGGATGAGCCGCTTGAGGCGGTTGTTCCGGTTGATCACCCGGCGGTACAGGTCGTTGAGGTCGGAGGTGGCGAAGCGCCCGCCGTCCAGCTGGACCATGGGGCGGATCTCCGGGGGGATCACCGGCAGCACGTCGATGATCATCCACTCCGGCCGGTTGCCGGACAGGCGGAAGGCGTCCACCACTTCCAGGCGCTTGACGATGCGGGCCTTCTTCTGGCCGGAGGCGTGCTGGAGCTCCTCCCGCAGCTGGGTGGACAGGGTCTCCAGGTCGATGTCGGCCAGGAGCTTCTTCACGGCCTCGGCGCCCATGCCGGCGTCGAAATCGTCCTCGTACTTCTCCCGCAGATCCCGGTACTCCTTCTCGGAGAGGATCTGGTTCTTCACCAGGGGGGCGTAGCCGGGGTCGGTGACGATATAGGCGGCAAAGTACAGGACCTTTTCCAGGATCCGGGGGGAGAGGTCCAGCAGCAGGCCCATCCGGGAGGGGATCCCCTTGAAATACCAGATGTGGCTGACGGGGGCGGCCAGCTCGATGTGGCCCATCCGCTCCCGGCGGACGCTGGCCCGGGTGACCTCCACGCCGCAGCGGTCGCAGATCTTGCCCTTGTAGCGGATCTTCTTATACTTGCCGCAGTGGCACTCCCAGTCCTTGGTGGGGCCAAAGATGCGTTCACAGAACAGGCCGTCCCGCTCGGGCTTCAGGGTGCGGTAGTTGATGGTCTCCGGCTTCTTGACCTCGCCGTAGGACCACTCGCGGATCTGTTCCGGGGAAGCGATACCAATACGAATGGCGTCAAATTCAGCATAACTCATATCCATCGTCCTCCCTTTTATTCGTCATAGCTGCCGTCTCCGTAGTCGTCGTCCGCGCTGTCGCCCATCGCGTCCCCCACGGAGAGGTCGTCGTCGTCGCTGGATTCCTTGATGGTGTAGCCGGCCGCGGAGAATTGGGCGTCCGCGTCCTCCTGCTGATAGGGGCGGTAGTCGTCGTCCCGGATCTGGTTGATGCTCTGGTAGCCTTCCTCTTCGTCGTCCCGCAGCTCGATCTCCTCGCCCTGGGCGTCCAGGACCTTGATGTCCAGGCAGAGGGCCTGCAGCTCCTTCACCAGGACCTTGAAGGACTCGGGGATGCCGGGCTTGGGCACGTTGTGGCCCTTGACGATGGCCTCGTAGGTCTTCACACGGCCGGTGACGTCGTCGGACTTGACGGTGAGGATCTCCTGAAGGGTGTAGGCCGCGCCATAGGCCTCCAGGGCCCACACTTCCATCTCGCCGAAGCGCTGGCCGCCGAACTGGGCCTTGCCGCCCAGGGGCTGCTGGGTGACCAGGGAGTAGGGGCCGGTGGACCGGGCGTGGATCTTGTCGTCCACCAGGTGGTGGAGCTTGAGGAAGTAGACATACCCCACGGTGACGGGGTTTTCAAACATCTCGCCGGTGCGGCCGTCGTAGAGGCGGGTCTTGCCGTCGGCCAGACGGAGGCGGCCCTCCTTCCGCCAGACGCGGATCTGCTGGGTGTCAGCCATCTCCTCCTGGTCCAGGCGGCGCACGTCGGTGCCGTCCTCGGTGACCAGGTAGAGCTGCTTGCCGGCGATGGTCTCGTTGGGGTAGACCTCACGGAACAGGCCGGCCTGGGCCAGCAGCTCCATGATGTCCTTCTCATCGGCCCCGTTGAACACGGGGGTGGCCACCTTCCAGCCCAGGGCCTGGGCGGCCCGGCCCAGGTGGACTTCCAGCACCTGGCCGATGTTCATACGGGAGGGCACGCCCAGGGGGTTCAGGACGATGTCCAGGGGGGTGCCGTCGGGGAGGAAGGGCATATCCTCCTGGGGCATGATCCGGGAGACCACGCCCTTGTTGCCGTGGCGGCCGGCCATCTTGTCGCCCACGGAGATCTTCCGCTTCTGGGCGATGTACACCCGGACCACCATGTTGACGCCGGGGCCCAGCTCGTCCCCGGCTTCCCGGGTGAAGACCTTCACGTCCACGATGATGCCGCTCTCGCCGTGGGGGACCTTCAGGGAGGTGTCCCGGACCTCTCTGGCCTTCTCGCCAAAGATGGCCCGGAGCAGGCGCTCCTCTGCGGTGAGGTCGGTCTCCCCCTTGGGGGTGACCTTGCCCACCAGGATGTCCCCGGCGTGGACCTCGGCGCCCACCCGGATGATGCCCCGCTCGTCCAGGTCCTTCAGGGCGTCGTCGCCCACGTTGGGGATGTCCCGGGTGATCTCTTCGGGGCCCAGCTTGGTGTCCCGGGCCTCGGTCTCATACTCCTCGATGTGGATGGAGGTAAACACGTCGTCCTTCACCATGCGCTCGTTGAGGAGGATGGCGTCCTCGTAGTTGTAGCCCTCCCAGGTCATAAAGCCCATGAGGATGTTCTTGCCCAGGGCGATCTCCCCCTGGTTGGTGGAGGGGCCGTCGGCGATGACGTCCCCCTTCTTCACCCGATCCCGCAGGGAGACGATGGGCTTCTGGTTGATGCAGGTGCCGTGGTTGGAGCGGAGGAACTTGATGAGGGGATAGTCCACCACCTGGCCGTCGTCATAGCGCACGGTGATGCTGGTGGCGGAGACCCGGGTGACCTCCCCGTCCCCCTCGGCCAGGACGGCGATCTCGGAGTCGATGCAGTTCTTGTGCTCCATGCCCGTGGCCACGATGGGGGCCTGGGTGGTGAGCAGCGGCACGGCCTGGCGCTGCATGTTAGCGCCCATGAGGGCCCGGTTGGCGTCGTCGTTCTCCAGGAAGGGGATCATGGCCGTGGCGATGGAGACCATCATCTTGGGGGAGACGTCGATGTAGTCCACCTTCTCCCGGTCCACTTCGATGATCTCGTTGCGGTGGCGGCAGGTGATACGGGGGTTGGCCAGGCAGCCGTTCTCGTCCAGGGGCTCGGTGGCCTGGCCGATGATGAACTCGTCCTCGATGTCGGCGGTCATGTACTCCACCTCGTCGGTGACGAAGCCCGTGGCCTTGTCCACCTTCCGGTAGGGGGCCTCGATGAAGCCGTAGCGGTTGATCCGGGCGTAGGTGGCCAGGTAGGAGATCAGGCCGATGTTGGGACCTTCGGGGGTCTCGATGGGGCACATCCGGCCGTAGTGGCTGTAGTGGACGTCACGGACGTCGAAGGAGGCCCGGTCCCGGGACAGGCCGCCGGGGCCCAGGGCGGACATACGCCGCTTGTGGGTCAGCTCCGCCAGGGGGTTGGTCTGGTCCATGAACTGGGACAGAGGGGAGGAGCCGAAGAACTCCTTGATGGCAGCGGTCACCGGCCGGATGTTGATCAGGGACTGGGGGGTGACGATGTCCAGGTCCTGGATGGTCATCCGCTCCCGGATGACCCGCTCCATGCGGGAAAAGCCGATGCGGAACTGGTTCTGGAGCAGCTCGCCCACGCAGCGCAGGCGGCGGTTGCCCAGGTGGTCGATGTCGTCAGAGCTGCCCACCCCGTGGGAGAGGGAGCAGAGGTAGTTGATGGAGGCCATGATGTCGTCCACGATGATGTGCTTGGGCACCAGGTCATCCTTGCGCTCGGCCACGGCCTCCCGGAGGGCGTCCTCGTCCTCCCCGCACTGGTCCAAGATCTCGCAGAGGACCTCAAAGCGGACCTTCTCGGTGATGCCGCACTCCTCGGGGTCGAAGGGGACGAAGCCGTTCATCTCCACCATCCGGTTGGAGAAGAGCTTGACGATCTGGCCGTCCACGTCCACCAGGGCCTCGGCCACGCCGTGGTTCTCCAGCTCCTGGGCCTGGGCCCGGGTGAGGGTCTGGCCGGCCTCGGCCAGGATCTCGCCGGTGCGGGGGTCGGCCACCGGGGCGGCCAGCTTCTGGCCGGACAGCCGGGGCCACAGGGAGAGCTTCTTGTTGAACTTATACCGGCCCACCGCGGACAGGTCATAGCGGCGGGGGTCGAAGAACAGGCCGTTGATGAGGGTCTCGGCGGAGTCCAGGGTGGGGGGCTCGCCGGGACGGAGCTTGCGGTAGATCTCCAGCAGGGACTCCTCCCGGGTCTTGCAGGTGTCCTTCTCCAGGGTGCTCACCAGCAGGGGCTCCTCGCCGAAGAGCTCTAAGATCTCCGCGTCGGTCTGGGGGCCCACCGCCCGGATGAGGCAGGTGACGGGGAGTTTCCGGTTCTTGTCGATGCGGACGTTGCAGATGTCCGACAGGTCGGTCTCATACTCCAGCCAGGCTCCCCGGTAGGGGATCACCGTGACGGCGTAAGTGATGTTGTCCGCCTTGTCGGCGTTGCGGGCGTAGTACACGCCGGGGGAGCGGACGATCTGGGAGACGATGACCCGCTCGGCGCCATTGATGACGAAGGTGCCCCCCTTGGTCATCAGGGGGAAGTCCCCCATGAAGATCTCCTGCTCCTTGATCTCCTCGGTCTCCTTGTTGCGCAGGCGGACCTTGACCTTCAGCGGGGCGGCGTAGGTGGCGTCCCGGGCTTTGCACTCCTCCACGGAGTACTTGGGCTGCTCGTCCATGGTGAAGTCGATGAAGGACAGCTCCAGGTTGCCGGCGTAGTCGCCGATGGCGGCCACATCCCGGAAGACCTCCCGGAGGCCGGTGTCCAGGAACCACTGGTAGGACTTCTTCTGGATCTCCAGAAGGTTGGGCATCTCCAGCACTTCTTCATGGCGGGCAAAGCTTTTGCGAAGGGTCTTTCCGAAGTATACATCCTTTACCATTGCTCTTGACCAGTCCTTTCGTTGAAAAGGTGTCTCTCCTGATTGCTTGCGATCACGCGGGGGCGTGGAAAAAACTTTAAATTCCCTGTTGTCTTTTTCACGATTTTCTGCTATACTGTCTCCAGAGTGGGAGGGAATCCCCTTTCGCTCTGCAGATAATATCAAGCTATTCTACCATTTGCCGGGAGGAAAGTCAACGCTTTCCCCGGGCTTTTTTTGTTCCCCTTCCTTTTTCAGAGGAAAAGACAGCCACAGCGCCTGTCCCGGCGCTGTGGCTGTGCTTTTTGTTAGGGCAAGGCCTTCCGCTCCCCCTCCGCCGCCCGCTGGGCGTACTGGAGGATGAGCTCCGCGCAGGCTGCCTTGCCTACGGGGCTGGTGTTCAGGCTGAGGTGGTAGTTCTTCAGATCCCCCCACTTTTTCTTGGTGAGGTAGTGGTAATAGGACTCCCGGGCGGCGTCGGACTGGCGCACCCGGCGGGCGGCCTGCTCCGGGCTGTCCCCATAGGTGTCCATGGCGTAGCGGAGCTTGTCCTCCCGGTTGGCGTAGAGGAAGACGTTCACCACGTTGGGCAGGTCCCGGAGGATGTAATCCGCCCCCCGGCCCACGATGACGCAGGGGCCCTGGGCGGCGATGTTGCGGATCACCTGGGCCTGGGCCAAAATGGCCTGGTCATAGGTGGACACCGCCCCGCTGGGCAGAAACCAGCTGATGAGCTTCCGCAGGCCGTCGCTCTCCTCGGTGCTCTGGAGGACCGCCTCGTTCAGGCCGCTCTCCTCGGCGGTGAGCTTGATGATCTCCTTGTCATAGGCGGGAATGCCCAGGCGCTGGGCGATGATCCGGGCCACGGTGTGGCCGCCGGCGCCGTACTCCCGGCCGATGGTGATGATGGGGGTGTCCATGGCGGGTCCTCCTCTCCCCTGTCAGGATGGGTTTTAGTCCCAGGCCCGGATCTGCTCCCGCAGGCGGGCCTCGGTCTTCCGCAGCTCCTCCTCCACCGGGTAGCCGATGACGTCGGTGCACTCTGCGGCCGCGTAGTCGATCTTGGAAAAGCTCATCATGTTGGAAAACAGGGTCTTCAGGTAGTCAAAGCCGCAGTTGCGGTCCAGAATGGGGCCGCCGGCGGTGGTGATGTAGAAGATCCGCTCCCCCTTGCACAGGCCGTGGGGGCGGCCGTCCTCCCCGTAGGCGAAGGTGAGGCCGTTGACGGAGATGTGCTCAATGTAGCACCGCAGCAGGGCGGGGAACTGGTACTCCCAATAGGGGGCGCCGATGAGGATCAGGTCGGCCTGGGCAAACTGGCGGGCGTAGCGGAACATGGGGTTGGAAAAGTCCCCCTGGTGCTCCAGCTGGTTGCGCTGGGCCAGGGTGTCGCTGTGGAGGGGCAGGAGCTCCTCCTGGTCCAGGCAGAGCTCAGTGATCTCTCCCTGGGGATACTTGGCCCGGATCTCCTCCAGAGCGGCCCGGCACAGGCCCAGGGTGCGGGAGGCCTCCCCCCGGATGCAGGCGTTGACAAACAGGATGTTCATGGCGGGATTTCACCCTTCCTTTCACAAAATTACTCTTTGGGCATTGTACCATAAATTCCCCCGGGACGCAACCGGAGCACTCCGTCCCTTCCACGCGCAAAAGCCCCGCTGCACTGCGGCAGCGGGGCTTTTGTCACTGTTCCAAACGCCTGGATTACACCAGCTGGATGATGGCCATCTCGGCCGCATCGCCCCGGCGGGGGCCCATGCGCACGATCCGGGTATAGCCGCCGTCACGGCTCATGTACTTCTGGTTCATCTCGGTGAACAGCTTGTGGGCCACGTCCTCCTTGGTGATGAAGGCCAGAGCCTGACGGTAGGCAGGCAGGTCGTTTCTCTTAGACAGGGTGATCATCTTCTCTGCCAGAGGAGCCACCTCCTTGGCGCGGGCCAGGGTGGTCTTGATCTGGCCGTGCTCCAGCAGATAGGTCACCATAGCGCGGAGCATAGCCTTCCGCTGGTCGGTCCGCTTGCCAAGCTTGCGATTACCGGACATGTTGGTTCCACTCCCTTCGGTATTGATGGTTCGGCCGGGCCGAACCTCGGGTCAATTGTCTTCGCTGGCCAGGGACAGTCCCATCATGGCCAGTTTGTTGATAACTTCTTCCAGAGACTTCCGGCCCAGGTTGCGCACCTTCATCATCTCGTCCTCCGTCTTGGAGATCAGGTCCTCCACGGTGTTGATGTTGGCGCGCTTGAGGCAGTTGAAGCTTCTGACCGACAGATCCAGCTCCTCGATGGTCATCTCCAGCACCTTGTCGCGGATGTCGGGAGATTTCTCCACCACCGTGGACTTGTTGCCCATGGTCTCGCTGAGATCTGTAAAGAGCATAAAGTGGTCGCAGAGGATGCGGGCGCCCAGGGACACCGCGTCCCGGGCGGCAATGGTCCCGTCGGTCCAGACCTCCAGGGTCAGCTTGTCAAAGTCGGTCAAATCCTTCACGCGGGTGTTCTCCACGGTGTAGTTGACCTTTTTCACCGGTGTGTAGACCGAGTCCACCGGGATGACGCCGATCACGGTCTGGGGGGTCTTGTTGCGCTCCGCAGGCACATAACCTCTCCCGTGAGAGAGGGTCAGTTCCATGTTCAGCACGGCCTCCGGACCCAGGGTTGCAATGGGGTGCTCGGGGTTGAGGATCTCCACCTCGCTGTCGGCCTTGATGTCACCGGCCGTGACCACCCCCTCGCCGGAGGCTTCGATGTACACGGTCTTGGTGCCCTCGCTGTACAGCTTGGCGATGATGCCCTTGACGTTCAGGACGATCTCAGTCACGTCCTCTTTCACACCGGGGATCGAGCTGAACTCATGTTGTACCCCTGCAATCTTGATGCTGGTGACTGCAGTTCCGGGCAGAGAGGACAGCAGAATCCGGCGAAGAGAGTTGCCTAACGTGGTGCCATAGCCGCGCTCCAAAGGCTCGACGATGCACTTTCCGTAGGAATTGTCTCCCGGCTTCTCGATGCATTCGATGCGCGGCTTTTCGATTTCTACCATTTGTTACCCTCCTTCTTGCGTCGGCGGGCGGGCTGCCCGCCGTATCGTCATTCCGTTTTCCTGCCGAGGGTAGCGTATTACTTGGAGTACAACTCGACGATGAGGTGCTCCTCAATGGGCATATCGATGTCCTCCCGGGCGGGCATCTTGGTCACGGTACCCTTGAGGGTGTTCTTCTCCCGCTCCAGCCACTGGGGCAGGGTGACCATGATGGCGTCCTCGCCGGTGAGTCTCTTGAACTTCACGGAAGCGCGGCTCTTCTCCGCCACTTCCACCACGTCGCCGGGCTTGACCAGGAAGGAGGGGATGTTCACCTTCTTGCCGTTGACGGTAAAGTGGCCGTGGTTGACCAGCTGCCGGGCCTCCCGGCGGGTCATGGCGAAGCCCAGGCGATAGACCACGTTGTCCAGGCGGCGCTCCACCAGGACCAGCAGGTTTTCACCGGTCTTGCCGGGCATCCGGGAAGCCTTCTCGTAGTAGGAGCGGAACTGCTTCTCCAGGATGCCGTAGACAAACTTGACCTTCTGCTTTTCGGCCAGCTGCATCGCATACTCGCTCTTCTTTTTTCTCATCTGACCGCCGGGGTTACGGTTGGTCTCCTTCTTGCTGTAGCCCATAACGGTAGGAGAAATGCCCAGCGCCTTGCAGCGCTTGGCGATCGGCTGTGTGTTTTTTGCCATAGTTGCTGTTCTCCTTTCCTTCGATCAGACGCGGCGTCTCTTGGGGGGACGGCATCCGTTGTGAGGAATGGGAGTCACGTCCTTGATCATGGTGACTTCCAGACCCACGGCCTGCAGGGCGCGGATGGCGGCCTCACGGCCGGAGCCGGGCCCCTTCACGAACACCTCGACGCTCTTGAGCCCGCAGGCCTCGATGGCGGCCTTGGCAGCGGTCTCAGCAGCGGTCTGGGCGGCGTAGGGGGTGGACTTTCTGGAGCCGCGGAAACCCAGCCCGCCGGCGGAGGCCCAGGACAGGGCGTTGCCGTTGGTGTCAGTCACAGTGACCATGGTGTTGTTGAAGGAAGAGCGGATATGGACCGCGCCCTTCTCAATGTTCTTGCGTTCACGGCGTCTTCTGACGACCTTCTTCTTGGGGTTAGCCATAGCGATTCTTCCCTCCCTTACTTCTTCTTATTGGCAACCGTGCGCTTGGGACCCTTCCGGGTGCGCGCGTTGGTCTTGGACCGCTGGCCACGCACGGGCAGGCCCTTGCGGTGGCGCAGGCCGCGGTAGCAGCCGATCTCGGTCAGGCGCTTGACGTCCATGGCCACGTTGCGGCGCAGGTCGCCTTCCACAATGTAATCGCGGCCAATGACCTCGCGCAGGGCAGCCTCGTCCTGCTCGGTGAGGTCCTTCACACGGGTGTCGGGGTTGATGCCCGTGGCTTCCAGGATCTTGTTGGCGCTGGTGCGGCCGATCCCATAGATATAGGTGAGGGCAATCTCAATTCTCTTATTCTTCGGCAGGTCAACGCCGGAAATTCTTGCCATACTTCTTCCGCGCCTCCTTCTTTAACCTTGTCTCTGCTTATGCTTGGGGTTCTCGCAAATGACCATAACTTTGCCCTTGCGCTTGATGATCTTGCACTTTTCGCACATGGGCTTGACGGACGGTCTTACTTTCATGACTTTCTACCTCCTGTAAGCCTGTTGCTTTACTTGGTGGATTTGCTTCGCCAGGTGATCCGACCACGCGTCAGATCATACGGGGAGATCTGGACGGTTACCTTGTCACCCGGCAGGATACGGATGAAGTTCATCCTGAGCTTTCCGGAAATGTGAGCCAGAATCACGTGGTCGTTGCCGATGTCAACCCGGAACGTCGTGTTGGGCAGGGCTTCTACCACGGTCCCTTCCAGCTCGATCATGTCGCTTTTTGCCAAGCGTCATTCCTCCTTCGTCTCGCTGAATCGATTCCGAAAGGCGGCCAGCGCCCTTCTGATCTCACTGTCCAGCACCGGCTCGCCGTTTTGCAGACGGCCGGCGACCGGGTGCGTCCAGACCCCCGCGGAAACAACGTGCTTTCGCCGTTTTTTCTTAGGAGTCTCAAGTTTTCTGCGTTTCCCGTCCACCAGCCACACAAAGTCCCCCTCCTCCCGGAGTATCAGGAAAAGGTCTCCCCTGTCGTGGCCGGCAGCGGACCGTACCACGTCTCCTCGCAGAAACGTCATACGCGCAGGTCCCCCACCTGGGTGAGGATTTCCGGCTCACCCTTGGTAATGAGGATTGAGTTCTCGTAGTGGGCGGAGAGGGATCCGTCGGCGGTCCGAACGGTCCAGCCGTCCCGCATCACCTTGATCCGCCAGTCTCCTTGGTTCACCATGGGCTCCACTGCCAGGGTCATCCCGGGAGCAAGCCGGGGGCCGTGGCCGGGTTTGCCATAGTTGGGAACTTCCGGAGCTTCGTGGAGGTTGGCGCCCACGCCGTGGCCCACATAGTCCCGCACCACCGAGAAGCCGTTTTCTTCCACGTACTTCTGCACGGCGTGGGAAATGTCAGACACCCGGTAACCGAAGCGGGCGAACTTCATCCCCTCCCAGAAGGACTGCTCCGTGACGGCAATGAGCTTTGCCGCCTCGTCGCTGACCTTTCCGCAGGGAAATGTGGCCGCGCAGTCACCGTGAAAGCCGCCGATATAGGCGCCCACATCCACACTGACGATGTCGCCTTCCTTCAGGACCTGGTTGCTGGGGATCCCGTGGATGACCTCGTCGTTCACCGAAATGCAGGCGGCCCCCGGGAAATCCTGCACCCCGGGCGGGCCCGGGAAGTGCAGGAACGAGGGGATGGCCCCCTGCCCTTCGATGAATTTGCGAACTGCAGTATCTATCTCCAGAGTGGTTACGCCGGGACGTACCATTTTGCCCGCCAGCGCACGGGCCGCCGCAGTAATTTGTCCCGCGCGGCGCATCCCCTCAATATCTCTGGGTGACTTTAAGGAAATCATGACTTAAAGCCCCAGTGCGTTGAGAATCGCAGTCGTCGTCTCAGCCACGGTGGGCTGATTGTCTACGGTTTTCAGCAGGTTTCTCGCTGCGTAGAAATCCTTCAGCGGGGCGGTCTCCTTGTGATAGACGGAGAGTCTGTCACGGACCACCTCAGGCTTGTCGTCGGCCCGGGCCTCCAGCTTGCCGCCGCAGGCGTCGCACACGCCCTCCACTTTGGGGGGCATGTTCTTCACGTGGTAGGGGGCACCGCAGGCGGCGCACACCCGGCGGCCTGCCATACGCTCCACGATCTCCTCGTCGGAGATCTCGATGGAGACCACGGCGTCGAAGGAGATGCCCGCCTTCTCCAGGGCTTCCGCCTGGGGAATGGTGCGGGGCACCCCGTCGAGGATGAAGCCGTTCTGGCAGTCTGCCTCGGCCAGGCGCTCGGAGATCACGCCGATGATGACTTCATCGGGAACCAGCTTGCCAGCGTCCATATACTCCTTGGCCTTCAGACCCACCGGGGTGCCGTTTTTCACGGCAGCCCGGAGGATGTTGCCGGTGGAGATGGTGGGAATGTTCAGTTTCTTGCACAGGATCTCAGCCTGGGTGCCTTTTCCGGCGCCCGGAGGGCCCAAAAGGATCAGTTTCATACTCTCATACCTCTCATTCCAGGAAGCCCTTGTAGTGCCGCATGAGCATCTGCGCCTCGATCATCTTCACGGTCTCCAGGGCGACGCCCACCACGATGATGACGGAAGTACCACCGATGGAGATGTTCACGATGCCGGAAATGTTTTCCGCGATGATAGGCAGGATGGCGACAATACCCAGGTAAATGGCGCCGAAGAAGGTCAGGCGGGAGAGGACCTTGGCCAGGAACTCCGCCGTGGGCCGGCCGGGCCGGAACCCGGGAATGAAGCCGCCGTTCTTCTTCAGGTTGTTGGCTACCTCCACGGGGTTGAACTGGATGGTAGCGTAGAAGTAGCTGAACATGATGATCAGCAGGAAGTAGATCACCGCGTACAGGACACTGGTGGAGTTGAACACCGAAAGGAAGGTGTTCCACGCCGTGCCGTCCTGCTGGGAGGAGGGCACAAACATGCCAATGGTGGCGGGGATCATGGCGATGGACTGGGCGAAGATGATGGGCAGCACGCCGCTGAGGTTGACCTTGATGGGGATGTGGGTGGACTGACCACCGTACATCTTCCGGCCCACCACGCGCTTGGCGTACTGAACAGGCACACGACGCTCAGAGTTGGTGATGAATACGATAAAGACGATGAGCAGCAGCATGCCCACCACCAGGAGCACGGCAATGCCGGGGTTCATGATGGGGGTGCTGGCCAGCTGAGACTCCGTCCAGCCGGAGGTGTCCAGGTTGGCGCTCCAGTTGCGCACGCCAGAGACCAGGGTGCTGATCATGCTGGGCACGCGGGAGACGATACCGGTAAACAGGATGATCGAGATACCGTTGCCCACGCCGAACTCGGTGATCTGTTCTCCCAACCACATGAGGAAGACCGCACCGGCGGTGAAGGAGACAACAACCACGATGGCAGCCCAGATACCCTCGTTGGTCAGCAGGCCGTAGCTGCGGATCAGGGTGTAGTACCCAAAGCCCTGCAGCAGGCCGATGGCCAGGGTGGTGTACCGGGTGATGGACTGGATCTTCTTCTTGCCCTCTTCGCCGCCGTCCTTGGCCAGCCGCTCCAGGGCCGGGATAGCGATGGTCAGCAGCTGGATGATGATGGAGGCGTTGATATAGGGCTGGATGGACAGAGCGAACAGCGTCGCCTGGGACAGAGCCGAACCACTCAACGTGTTGAGCAGGCCGAAGATCGTCCCGGAGTTTGCCGCGATATAATCTTGGAGATACTCGGTGTTGATGTACGGCACCGGGATCGCCGCGCCGACGCGGAAGATCAGCAGCGCGAAGATGACGAACAGGAGCTTGCGGCGCAGCTCCGGCAGCTTCCACGCGTTGCGGATGGTCTTAAACATCAGACCACCTCAGCCTTCCCGCCTGCCTCTTCAATTTTGGCCTTCGCAGAGGCGGAGAAGGCATTGGCCCGCACAGTCAGCTTCTTGGAGAGGGTGCCTTCGCCCAGGATCTTCACCCCGTACTTGCACTGGGAGAGGATGCCCTTCTCCAGCAGGTCGCA
The DNA here is from genome assembly GCA_019115545.1 of Candidatus Evtepia faecavium. Classification (GTDB taxonomy): domain Bacteria; phylum Bacillota; class Clostridia; order Oscillospirales; family Oscillospiraceae; genus Evtepia; species Evtepia faecavium. The sequence continues at coordinate 93,325 of DXDK01000046.1, read as the reverse complement.
GGCGTTGACCACGGCCCCGTCCTCAAACTTCTCCAGGGCGGAGACGTTCACGGCCTCCAGGGGCTTGGCAAAGATGTTGTTGAAACCTCTCTTGGGGACCCGGCGGGCCAGAGGCATCTGGCCGCCTTCGAAACCAACCCGGACCCCGCCGCCGGAACGGGCCCACTGGCCCTTCTGGCCGCGGCCGGCCGTCTTGCCGTTGCCGGAACCGTTGCCGCGGCCCTTGCGATAGGCCTTCTGGTTGGAGCCGGGCACGGGAGAAAGTTCATGCAGTTTCATGTCGCGCACCTCCTTACTGTTCCTCGGTGACCTGGATCAGGTAACCGATGTGGGCGATCTTGCCCCGGGTGGCAGCATTGTCGGGCTGCACGGTGGTGTCGCCGATCTTGCGCAGGCCGAGGGCTTCCGCGGTGGCCTTATGCTTTGCAATCCGGCCATTGAGGCTCTTGACGAGCTTAATGTTCAGTTTCGCCATTGTTCAAAGACCTCCTTAGCCCACGATCTCTTCCACGCTCTTGCCCCGGATCCGGGCCACAGCCTCAGGACCACGCAGGGACTTCAGGCCCTCCATGGTGGCGGAGACCACGTTCTGGGGGTTGTTGGAGCGCAGGCACTTGGTACGAATATCTTTGATACCGGCAGCCTCCAGCACAGCACGGACGGGGCCGCCAGCGATAACGCCGGTACCGGGGGCAGCGGGCTTCATCAGCACGCGGCCGGCGCCGAACTCGCCGATCACCTCATGGGGAATGGTGGTGCCGGAGAGGGTGATGGTAAACATGTTCTTCTTGGCGGCTTCCAGACCCTTGCGGATGGCCTCGGGGACCTCGGCAGCCTTGCCCAGGCCGAAGCCGACCTTGCCCTTTTCGTCGCCCACGACGACCAGCGCGGAGAATTTCATCACGCGGCCGCCCTTGACGGTCTTGGAGACACGGTTCAGGGAAACGACTTTTTCCACATACTCGCTGGGTTCTCTTTCAAATCTAGGCATTTTCGTTTCCTCCTCCCTTTAAAATTCCAGGCCGGCCTTGCGGGCGCCCTCTGCCAGGGCCTTCACCCGGCCGTGGTACAGGTAGCCGCCGCGGTCGAAGACCACGGTGTCGATGCCCTTGTCCTTGGCCCGCTGGCCGATGGCTTCGCCCACCTTGGCGGCGGCTTCGCAGTTGTTGCCGCGGCCCTCAAATCCCTTTTCCAGGGAGGAAGCGGAGACCAGGGTGGTGCCCTTCACATCGTCGATGATCTGGGCGTAGATGTTGGTCCCGCTGCGGAACACGTTCAGACGGGGTCTCTCGGATGTGCCGGAGACTTTCCCACGAACGCGGGTATGACGCTTCTGACGCTGAGCGTTGGTATTGGGTCTCTTAATCATTTAGGCACACCTCTTTCTTACTTCTTCACGCCGGTCTTGCCTTCCTTGCGGCGGATGACCTCGTCAGTATACTTGATGCCCTTGCCCTTGTAGGGTTCCGGGGGCCGCTTCCCTCTCACCTCGGCGGCGAACTGGCCGACCTTCTGCTTGTCGGTGCCGCTGATGATGATCTTGTTGGGGCTGGGGACCTCGATGGTGATGCCGTCGGTCTCCTCCATCACCACAGGGTGGGAGTAGCCGATGTTCATGGTCAGCTTCTTGCCTTCCTTGGCCACACGGTAGCCGACGCCGTTGACGTCCAGCTCCTTCTTGTAACCCTCGGTCACGCCCACCACCATGTTGTTGAGCAGGGTGCGGGTCAGGCCATGAAGGGCACGGTTTTCCTTTTCATCGTTGGGGCGGGTCACGTGGATGACGTTCCCCTCCTGGGTCAGGGTCATCTTTTCGCTGAGCTTCTGGGTCAGGGTGCCCTTGGGGCCCTTGACGGTGACCAGATTGCCTTCGCCCAGAGTCACTTCCACATTGCTGGGGAGAGAGATGGGCGCTCTACCGATTCTCGACATAGTTATCTCTCCTCCTTACCAGACGAATGCCAGGACTTCGCCGCCGACGTGGGCCGCACGGGCAGCCTTGTCGGTCATGATGCCCTTGGAAGTGGACACGATGGCAACACCCAGGCCGCGGAGGACGCGGGGCAGCTCATCGGCGCCGGCATACACCCGCAGGCCGGGCTTGGACACGCGGCGCAGGCCGGAGATGACCTTCTCCTTGCCGGGGTTGTTGTACTTCAGGGTCACGTGGATCACACCCTGGGTGCCGTCGTCCACCAGCTGGAAAGCCTTGATGTAGCCCTCGTCCAGCAGGATCTGGGCAATGGCCTTCTTCATGTTGGAAGCGGGGATGTCGACGGTGTCATGCTTGGCGTTGTTCGCGTTGCGGATACGGGTGAGCATATCCGCAATGGGATCGGTAATGTGCATAGGGTAATACCTCCTATAAGATTACAGGCAGGGCCTGTATCGGCGGCAAGGTATCGGGTCTCGCCGGAACCGACCTATTGCCGCTGGCTGGGGACAGGCCCCCGCAGGCGCGGGGACAAAACTATGGGAAAGCCGACCGGACGGTTGGGGCATCCGGTCAGGCTATACCATACAACTTACCAGGAAGCCTTCCGCACGCCGGGGATCTGGCCCTTGTGAGCCAGCTCCCGGAAGCAGATCCGGCAGATGCCGTAGTCACGCAGGTAGGCGTGGGGACGGCCGCAGATCTTGCACCGGTTGTAACGGCGGGTGGAAAACTTGGGCTCAGCCTTCTGCTTGAGCTTCATGGATAATTTCGCCATTGCTCGTTCTCCTCCTAATTACTTGCCGAAGGGAGCGCCGATCTGGGTCAGCAGCTCTCTTGCCTCTTCGTCGGTTTCCGCGGTGGTGCAGATGACGATGTCCATGCCACGGATCTTGTCGATCTGATCGTACTCGATTTCGGGGAAGATCAGCTGCTCTTTCACGCCCAGGGCATAGTTGCCGCGGCCGTCAAAGGAGTTGGGGTTGATGCCGCGGAAGTCGCGGACACGGGGCAGGGCCACGTTGAACAGGCGGTCCAGGAACTCCCACATCTTATCCTGACGCAGGGTGACCTTGGCGCCGATGGGCATGCCTTCACGGACCTTGAAGTTGGCCACGGACTTCTTGGCGCGGGTCACGATGGCCTTCTGGCCAGTGATCACGCCCAGGTCACGGACCACAGCGTCCAGCATCTTGGCATTGTCCCGGGCCTCGCCGCAACCCACGTTCACCACGACCTTGTCGATGCGGGGGATCTGCATGACGCTCTTGTAGTGGAACTTCTGCATGAGAGCAGGAGCCACTTCTTCTCTGTACTTTGCTTTCAGGTTCGGCATTTCAGACATGATTTAACTCCTCCTCTCTCAGATTTCAGCACCGCAGTGCTTGCAGACGCGGACCTTCTTGCCGTCCACAATCTTGCTGGCGGCGCGGGTGGGCTTGTCGCACTTGGGGCAGACGCGCATCACCTTGCAGGCGTACAGGGGGGCTTCCTTCTGGATGATGCCGCCCTCTTCCCCCTGCTTCCGGGGGCGGGTGTGGCGGGAGACCATGTTGATCTTCTCCACCACCACCTTCCCCTCCTTGGGGATAACCTTCAGGACTTTCCCGCGCTGGCCCTTGTCCTTGCCGGTGATGACCACCACGGTGTCGTCCTTCTTAATGCTCATTTTGTTCATCATCTGAGTCCCCTCCCTTACAGTACTTCGGGAGCCAGGGACAGGATCTTCATGTAATCCTTGTCGCGCAGCTCACGGGCCACGGGCCCAAAGATACGGGTGCCTCTGGGGTTCTTGTCGTCCTTGATCAGAACGGCCGCGTTCTCGTCGAAGCGGACGTAGCTGCCGTCGGCCCGACGCACGCCTCTGGCGGAGCGAACCACCACGGCGCGGACGACGTCGCCCTTCTTCACGGTGCCGCCGGGGGCAGCCTTCCGCACGGAAGCCACCACCACGTCGCCGATGTTCGCGTACTTGCGGGAAGAGCCGCCCAGCACGCGGATGGTCTTGATTTCCTTGGCGCCGGTATTGTCCGCCACCTTCAGATAGGTTTCCTGCTGGATCATTTACGGCACCTCCTTACTTCGCCTTTTCGATGATCTCCACCACGCGCCATCTCTTATCCTTGGACAGGGGGCGGGTCTCCATGACCTTCACTCTGTCCCCGACGCCGCAGGTGTTGTTCTCGTCATGGGCCTTCAGCTTGTAAGTCCGCTTGACGATCTTCTTGTACAGGGGGTGGGCCACACGGTCGGCAATGGCCACCACCACGGTCTTGTCCATCTTATCCGAAACCACCAGGCCGACTCTGGTCTTACGGGAAGAAGTTCTGTTTTCAGGCATGATTCCGTTCCTCCTTACTGGCCAGCGAGCTGCTGCTCACGGATGATGGTCTTGACTCTGGCAATGTCGCGCTTCACTTCGGTGATGCGGACAGGGTTTTCCAGCTGATTGGTGGCATGCTGGAGACGGAGCTGGAAGAGGTCCTTCTTCAGCTCGGTCAGCTTCTTTTCCAGGTCAGCGGAAGACAGCTTGCGTACCTCGTTTGCCTTCATCATGCTTCACCACCATTCTCGCTCTCAGGGGCCGTTTCTTCCTTGGCCACGATCTTCGTCTTGATGGGCAGCTTGTGGCTGGCCAGACGCAGGGCCTCGCGGGCGACCTCCTCGGAGACGCCGGCGATCTCGAACATCACACGGCCGGGCTTGACCACGGCCACCCAGTACTCGGGGGAACCCTTACCGGAACCCATGCGGGTCTCGGCGGGCTTCTCGGTGATGGGCTTGTCGGGGAAAATCTTGATCCAGACCTTACCGCCACGCTTGGTGTAACGGGTCATGGCCACACGGGCGGCCTCGATCTGGTTGCTGGTGATCCAGGCGGGCTCCAGGGCCTGAAGCCCGAAATCACCGTAAGTCACGGTGTTGCCGCGGGTAGCCTTGCCCTTCAGGCGGCCACGGTGCACGCGGCGGTATTTGACTCTCTTGGGCAGCAGCATTAGGCTTTGCCTCCTTCCTTGGGAGCAGATCCGCCGGCAGCAGGCCGGGGACCACGGTTGTTGTTGTAACCACCCTGCGGACGGTTGCCATAGCCGGGCTTGCGGTCGCGGTTGTAGCCGCCTCTGCCGTCGCGGCGGCGAGGACGGTCGGAGCGCTCCTTGAAGTTCTTGGTGTCCAGGGTGCGGGGGGTGGTGCGGAGGGTCTGGCTGAGGACCTCGCCCTTGTAGATCCAAACCTTGATGCCGATGCGGCCGTAGGTGGTGGCAGCCTCAGCAAAGCCGTAGTCGATGTCGGCACGGATGGTCTGCAGGGGGATGGTGCCGTCGTGATAGCACTCGCTGCGGGCGATCTCAGCCCCGCCCAGGCGGCCGGAGCACATGACCTTGATGCCGCGGGCGCCCATCCGCATGGCGCGGCCCATGCTGTTCTTCATGGCCCGGCGGAAGGAGATCCGCTTCTCCAGCTGCTGGGCGATGTTCTCGGCCACCAGCTGGGCGTCGGTGTCGGGGGTCTTGACCTCCACGATGTTCAGGGCAACGGGCTTGCCCAGCTTCTTCTCCAGCTCCAGGCGCAGCCGCTCGATCTCGGTGCCGCCCTTGCCGATGACCACGCCGGGGCGGGCGCAGTGGAGATAGATCTTGATCTTGGCGTTGTCACGCTCGATCTCGATCTTGGGGATGCCGGCGGAGTACAGGGTCTTCTTCAGATACTTCCGCAGGTTGTAGTCTTCAACGACCAGATCGCCCACTTTTTCGTTGCGGGCATACCAGCGGGAATCCCAGTCCTTAATGACGCCCACGCGCAGGCCGTGGGGATTTACTTTCTGTCCCATAATCTGCCTCCTCCCTTATTCCTTCTCCGCCACGGCGATGGTGACGTGAGAGGTTCTCTTATTGATGCGATAGGCACGGCCCTGGGCGCGGGGCATGATGCGCTTGATGATGGGGCCGGGGGTCGCAAAGACCTCGGAGACATAGAGCTTCTCGGGGTCCATCTTGTGGTTGTTCTCTGCGTTGGCCGCCGCGCTGTTGAGCAGCTTCAGAAGGGGCTCGGAAGCTGCCTTGGGGGTGGTCAGCAGGATGCCGGTGGCCTGGGTCAGGCTCTTCCCGCGGATCAGGTCCGCGACGATCTTCACCTTGCGGGGAGAGATCCGCAGATATCTTGCATGCGCTTTTGCTACCATCGTTGTCTCTCCTCCTTACTTACCAGTCTTGCTGCCGGCGTGGCCGCGGAAGGTGCGGGTGGGGGCAAACTCACCCAGCTTGTGGCCCACCATATCCTCGGTGATATAGACGGGCACGTGCTTGCGGCCATCGTGGACGGCGATGGTGTGGCCGACGAAGGCGGGGAAGATGGTGGAGGCTCTGCTCCAGGTCTTGAGCACCTTCTTGTCGCCGGACTCGTTCATTTCCTTAACCCGCTTGAGAAGCTCGGGAGCGCAAAACGGGCCTTTCTTGATGCTTCTGCTCATAGTCTGCCTCCTCCTTACTTCGCGTTGCGGCGCTTGACAATGAACTTGTCAGTGCGGTGGTTCTTCTTGCGCGTCTTGTAGCCCATGGCCGGCTTGCCCCAGGGGGTAACAGGCCCGGGACGGCCCACGGGGGACTTGCCCTCGCCGCCGCCGTGGGGGTGGTCATTGGGGTTCATGACGGAGCCGCGGACGGTGGGTCTCCAGCCCATGTGACGCTTCCGACCGGCCTTGCCGATGGAAATGTTCTCATGGTCGATGTTGCCCACCTGGCCGATGGAGGCCTTGCAGTTGAGGCGGACGATGCGCACCTCACCGGAGGGCATCCGGATCTGAGCCTGGTCACCTTCCTTGGCCATCAGCTGGGCGGAGGTGCCGGCGGAGCGGACCAGCTGGGCCCCCTTGCCGGGATAGAGCTCGATGTTGTGGATGACGGTGCCGGTGGGGATGTTTGCCAGGGGCAGGCAGTTGCCGGGCTTGATGTCGGCCTGGGCGGAGGAGATGACCTGGTCGCCGGCCTTCAGGCCAACGGGGGCCAGGATGTAGCGCTTCTCGCCGTCCTCGTACTGGACCAGGGCGATGTTGGCGCTGCGGTTGGGGTCGTACTCCAGGCGGAGGACGGTGGCAGGCATATCCATCTTGTCCCGCTTGAAGTCGATGATGCGGTACTTGCGCTTGTTGCCGCCGCCGCGGTGGCGGACGGTGATGCGGCCGTAGCTGTTGCGTCCTGCGTTCTTCTTCAGAGTTTCAGTCAGGCTACGCTCCGGCTTGGCCTTCTTATCGATGCCCTCAAACGCGGAGACCGTCATGTTGCGGCGGGAAGGCGTTGTGGGCTTGTAGCTCTTAATAGCCATAGTGCATTAACCTCCTTATGCCATTCCTTCGAAGAACTCGATGGACTTGGAATCGTCGGACAGGGTGACCACAGCCTTCTTCCAGCTGGGCCGGCGGCCGGCGGGATAACGGCCGGTGCGCTTGAGCTTGCCGGTCACCCGCAGGGTGTTGACCTTGATGACCTTTACGCCGAAGACCTCTTCCACGGCCTTGGCGATCTCAATCTTGGTGGCGTCCTTGGCCACCTCGAAGACATACTTCTTGTTCTCGGTATCCGCCATGGACTGTTCGGTGATCACAGGGCGTCTGATGATGTCGTATGCTGTCTTCATGCGAACACCTCCTCGATGATGGCCAGCGCCTTCTGGTCAACGACCAGCTTCTCGGCGTTGACGATGTCGTAGACGCTGAGGATCTTGGCGGTGGTGGTGGAGACACCGGGGATGTTCCGTGCGGACTTGTACACGTTCTCGTTGACCTCGGGGGTGACAAAGATGGTCTTGCCGGCGCTCACGGCATCCAGGAAGGCCTGGATGCTCTTGGTCTTGATCTCGTCCAGAGCCAGGTTGTCGACCACCAGCAGGTCGCCGCTGGCAGCCTTGGCGGACAGGGCGGACTTCAGGGCCAGCCGCTTCAGCTTGCGGTTGACGCGGTAGCTGTAGTCTCTGGGCTTGGGGGCGAAGACGATACCGCCGTGGGTCCACTGGGGCGCACGGGTGCTGCCCTGACGGGCGTGGCCGGTACCTTTCTGTCTCCAGGGCTTCTTGCCGCCGCCGGAAACCTCGGCGCGGGTCAGGGCGCTCTGGGTGCCCTGGCGGCAGTTTGCCAGGTGGTTCACCACGACGGCATGGACGGCGGGCTCGTTGGGCTCTACGCCGAACACGCCCTCGGAGAGTTCCACCTCGCCGACCTGCTGGCCGGCCATGTTATAAACAGTAGCTTTAGGCATTTCTCAAACTCTCCTTTCCTTACCGGTTTCTGGCGGACGCCTTCTGGGGGTTGGCGCGGGCAGAGGCCTTCTGCGGGTTGACGCTGGTGCCGGCTTCGCCCTTCTTCTCCCGGAGGGTCTTCACGGTGGACTTCAGGTAGACGATGCCGCCCTTGGGGCCGGGCACGGCGCCGCAGACCGCGATGAGGTTGAACTCGGGGTCTACGCTCACCACGTCCAGGTTCTGGACGGTGACCTGCTCAGCGCCCATGTGGCCAGCGCCGATCTTGCCCTTGAAGATGCGGGAAGGATCGGTACCGGAGCCCATGGAACCGGCATGACGGTGGACGGGGCCGCCGCCGTGGGTCATCCGGCCACGGCCAGCGTTCCAACGCTTGACCACGCCCTGGAAGCCCTTGCCCTTGCTGATGCCGGTCACGTCGATGTGATCGCCCTTGGCAAAGGTGTCGGCCTTGATCTCGTCGCCCACGTTCATCTCAGCTGCCTTATCCAGCTTGAACTCCTTGAGGACCTTCTTCATGGGGACTTCTGCTTTCTTCAGGTGGCCCTGCTCGGGCTTGGTGAGCTTCCGTTCGGGAACGTCCTGGAAGCCCAGCTGCACGGCGTTGTAGCCGTCCTTCTCCTCGGTCTTCTTCTGCACCACGACGCAGGGGCCTGCCTCGATGACAGTGACCGGGATGACCTTACCGGCTTCGTCAAAGATCTGGGACATGCCGATCTTTCTGCCGATGATGGCCTTTTCCATATTGGTTTTCCTCCTTATTCAGGTTATTGGTTGGCAAACGTGACCATTGGGCTGTCATTGGTTTGTCAACATGACCCGCCTGTCTCACGATAGGGCGACAGGCAGCGGGTACACATAGTTAAATAGGTGCCGGTGGATGCCAAAAGGGGGGATCAGAGCTTGATCTCGATCTCCACACCGGCGGGCAGATCCAGGCTCATCAGCGCCTCCACGGTCTTGGGGCTGGGGTTGTTGATGTCGATCAGGCGCTTGTGGGTGCGGCGCTCGAACTGCTCCCGGCTGTCCTTGTACTTGTGGACGGCGCGAAGGATGGTGACGACCTCCTTCTTGGTGGGCAGGGGGATGGGGCCGGAGACGGTGGCGCCGGTTCTCTTGGCGGTCTCCACGATCTTCTCTGCGCTCTGGTCGATCAGCTGATGGTCATAGGCCTTCAGGCGGATCCGAATCATTTCGTTCTGTGCCATGTTGCTGTGTTCCTCCTAAAAAAACATACGAAGTGTCATTGTGTCTCTGCCACGCTTCGTACGGTGGAGAATCCGATACACTTAACCGTGCGTATCACTCCTTGAGCATGAAGAAAACCGGCATACTTCGCCGGCTTCGCCCCTCCTGTCACGGCGATATACGCCATGCAGCAGATTCTCCAGCCGCCCGATTCACGGACATACTCCGCGGAAGTTACCGGTTTGCACCGCAATCTCCCGCCTCATCGCAGACTGCGCCCATTCAGGCGCTCATATATACTACTACAGATTCCACCCTCTGTCAACCATTTTTTCGCCCTCCCGCCGGGAAAATTTTCTCCAAAAGCCCCGCCCCTTTTCCCGGGGCTTTTGGGCGCTTTCCCTCCCCGGCTGCGTGCCCTCAGGGGCGGGCCGGACGGGCCCCTGGGGGCATGGCCGGCCCTTGGTTTCCCCCCGGCAAAAAGCAACGCGCAGGAACTTGGGCCAGCTGCTTACGGTTTCCTTTTTAACCCTTGGTTCATTTTTGCACTCCCCCATTTAACGACGGCTCTATTGTCCCTCCCACCTTGCTCTGCTATCATATGGGTACAAAAGCAAGGGAGGTTCGCTATGAAAATCAACGAGATCATCCGGGAAAAGCGGAAAGCGTTGTCCTTGACGCAAGAGCAAGTCGCAGAGTTTTTGGGGGTGTCCACGCCGGCGGTGAACAAATGGGAGAAAGGCACCACTTATCCCGACATTACCCTTTTGCCCGCCTTGGCACGTCTGTTGAAAACCGATTTGAACACGCTGCTGTCCTTCCATGACGATCTGACCGATCGGGAGATTGTACAGTTTGTGGACGGCCTGGATGAGACGGTGCAGGAGCAGGGCTACGATGCCGCGTTCCAAAAAGCCATCCACAAAATACAGGAATATCCCACCTGCGAACGATTGCTCTATTCCGCCATTCTGTATTTAGAGGGGGCGCTGACCCTTTACAATGTATCTGCCCCTGCGCAATACCAAGAGAGATATGAACCCTTTTACCAGCGTTTGGCCACAAGCGACAGTCCGGAGATAAGAGATACCGCAACCAGTATGCTGATCTCCTATGCGCGAAATCGCGGCGATTTTTCAAAGGCAGAGGAACTGATCCATACATTGCCCTTCTCTACGATAGACAGAGAAGAACAACTGGCGATCCTCTATCAGCGGCAGGAACGGTATCAGGATGCGGAAAAGCTCTGGGAGCACCGCACCATCAAAGGCATAACCGAGGTACAAACGGCTTTCATCCATCTGCTGGAAATCGCATTGCAGGAGAAACGGGAGGATGACGCAGCCTTTTTCGCAGATGCCTATGAAACCCTTGCCCGTCGGTTTTATTTTCCAGAGTGGATGCGCTACAATGCCCATTTGCAGCTTGCCCTGGCGAAAAAGGACAAGGACAGAAGCCTGTCCATCCTGCAAAAAATGCTGCCTGCCATGAAAAAAGCGTGGGATCCGCAGGATTGCCCCTTGTATCGCCATGCAGATGGCAGCGACGCCACGTGGCTTTCCGGCAGGCTGGTAAACACATTGCTCGATGAGCTGGCAAGCAAGGAAGAATACGCCTTTCTCTTTGCAGGTTCGGAATTGGAAGAACTCGTGGCGCAATGGGACCTTTAACCTTTCCTTGCACAGAGAACGCAAAGAAGCACCGGCCTCTCCCTTTGGGAAGAGGCCGGTGCGTTCGATTGCAGTGCATTACCCGGCAAAAAAGTTCCGGGGGTTCTCCGTCATCAGCCGGTCCAGCTCCTCCTGGGGGAAGCCGGCCGCCTGGAGTTTGGGGAAGACCGTCCGGAAGAGGTAGGTGAAGTCGGCCCCCTCGTACAAGGTCTCCCGGGCGAAGGAGGCCTCCATGGACTCCCAGAACCCCAGATAGACGCACAGGTCGTGGGAGAGGAGCACCCGGTCCAGCAGGCCCCGTTGCCGCAGCTGGACCATGGTCTCCACCCGGCTGGCCACGGTGTTGAACCGGCCGTCGTAGGGCCAGCGGTCCTGGCCGATCCAGCAGCCCCGGTCCAGGAGGGAGAGGATGTAATCCAAATCCTCACTGTCCCCGGCGTGGCCCAGGATGATCCGCTGGGGGGCCAGCCCCTCCCCGCAGAGCAGGTCCAGGATCTGGGGCCCTAAGCGGGTGCTCACCTCGTGGTGGCAGAAGACGGGCAGGTCGTTCTCCACCGCCACCCGTGCGGTGAGGCGCAGGATCTTCTCCCGGGTGGGGGTGAGGCCGTGGGTCCCCACGGCGCACTTCATGAGCCCCGGGCGGGAGTCGGTGCCGGCGATGCCGTGCTTGCACTCGTGGTCCAGCAGGTCGAAGAGGAAGCCCTCCACCTGCCCCGCCAGCCAGGGCTCGTCCTGGTCGTAAAACCCGCTGGAGGCCACCAGGTTCACCCCGGTGAGCCGGGAGACCTGGCGGAGCAGGTGGATGTCCCGCCCCAGGTTGATGGCGGTGCCGTCCACGATGGTGGCCACCCCGGCGGCCTTGGCCCGGTTCACCTGTTCCACCGCCCGGGCCAGCAGGTTCTCCTCGGGGCAGAACCGGGGGCCGAAGTTGGCCCGCATGGACCAGTCCCCGCAGCAGATGTGCTCATGGGCCAGGGTGGTGCCCATCCGGTCCACCGGCAGCGGGCCCAGTACGCAGGAAATCGTTTTCATCTTTTGTGCCTCCGTTTCTCTCGCAGGTTGTCCCCTCACCCGGCCGAGCCGCCCCAGGCGTCCGGCAAAGACCGGGGCAGCAGGGTGAACCCCGGGGAGACCATCCCGGCAAACCGCCGGGCCATCTCCCGGGGGGCGGGCTGGGCGCCGTGCTCCAGCCACCAGGCCATCACCATGAACAGCCCCCCGGTAAAGAACAGGCTCCGGGCCCGGAGGTCCTCCCCGCCTCCTTGGGGGTGGTGCTGCCGGAGGGTCTGCTCCAGGCAGCGGCTGAACTCCTTCAGGAAGAGGTCCTTGGCCGCGGCGTTCTGGGGGTTGAGGAAAAGGAGGGTGTACTCCTGCTGGTGGAGCTTGAAGTACTTGAACACCCGGTACATTGCGTGCTGGAAATGCCCCGGCTCCTGGGAGGGCGCCTCGATGAGGATGTCCATCAGCTCCCGGATGCCGTAGGTGAGCAGGTGGAGCTTGTCCGTAAAGTGGGCGTAAAAGGTGGAGCGATGGACCCCCGCCCGGGCGCAGAGATCCGTCACCCGGATCTCGTCAAAGGGTTTCTCGTTGAGCAGGGAGACGAGGGCCTGGAGCAGCAGCGCCCGGGAGCGCTGGACCCGCAGGTCCTCGGGTTTGGTCCGTTCTGTCATAGCGGGGCCTCCTGACAGCAAAGGGCCGCCGGCGGACCGAACCCGCCGGCGGCACAGGAATGGGTTGGGTACTACTATATATAGTAGCGCCTCTTGCTCTCACTGTCAACCGGTTACTTCTCGGGCGGCAAGGCCCTTCCGGGCCAGCATCCAGGAGAGGAGGTAACACACCGCCCCCACCGCCGCCGCCAGGGCACAGGCCAGGGCAGTCCCGCCCAGGGGCACTACGATCCCCACGAAGGCCGCCGCCGCAATGGGATAAGCCAGGATCACCGCCAGCACATTCTTCTCCTCCCCCAGCAGGAAGCTGAGGGGGATGGTGAAGCTCCCCGCCATAAGGGCCATGTCCACGCCGATGGCGAGGTAGATCCCCATGGTGGCCCAGTCGAAGGCGCCCTGGATGCCGGAGACCGCGCCGCCCACCACCAAGCCCAGCAGGAACCCCGCCCCGCTGAGGAGGAGGTAGAGGGTATACTTGCTGTCCACCACCCGGGCCCGGGACAGGGGCAGCACGGCAGACACCTTTTGCCAGCCGGAAACCCTGTCCATGTTGATGGTGGATACGGCGATCATCCCAAACATCACCGTAGACAGCACCACCAGCACCCAGGTGGAGACCAGCAGGGACAGGGCAACCCCCAGGATGGCCACCACCGGCACCATCAGGTACAGCACCGAACAGCACAGGTAGAAGTCTTTCAAAAGCAAGCCTTTCATGGTCTCTCCCCCTTTACATAGAGCAGCATGATCTCGTCAATGGTGGCCGGGTCCACCACCGCCTTGGGATACTTCCGCTGGGCCGCGGCCCGGTCGGCCACCAGGACCTCCCACTGGTAGTCCTGCCGGCGCCAGGCCAAAACCTCTCCTTTGTCAATGGCCTCAAACTGAGCTGCCCCGCACCGGAGAATGCCGTAGTGATAGCGCAGCTCATCCTTGGGCTTGCAGAACACCACCCGTCCCTTGTGGAGGAAGACGATGTAGTCGGCCACCTTTTCCAGGTCGCTGGTGATGTGGGAGGAGACCAGGATGGCCCGGTCCTCCTCCTGGACAAAGCCCAGGCAGAGGTCCAGGATATCGTCCCGGACCACCGGATCCAGGCCACTGGTGGCCTCGTCCAGCACCAGCAGCTTGGCCCCGTGGGAGAAGGCCACCGCCAGGGAGAGCTTCATCTTCATCCCCTTGGAAAAGGCCTTGATCTTCTTGTCCGCCGGCAGGGACAGCTGCTCCAGCAGGGCAAAGTAGCCGGCCTCGTCCCACCCCTGGTACAGAGACTGGAACACCCGGTTCAGCTTTCGGGGGGTAAGGGTCTCCGGGTAGCTGCTGCCGTCAAAAACCACCCCAATCTGGTTCCGGAAGGCCTCGTCTACCGCCGTGTCCTCCCGGCCCAGCAGCTCCACAGAACCGCCGTCCCGGTGGATCAGCCCCAGGATGGCGTGGAGGGTGGTGCTCTTCCCCGCGCCGTTCTCTCCCACCAGGCCCACGATAGCTCCCCGGGGTACGACAAAGGAGACGTTGTCCAGGACAAAGTCCTTGTATCGTTTGGTCAGGCCTTGGACTGCCAGAGCATTGCCGCTCATAGATCTCCCTCCTCATAAAACATACGCAGCAGCTCCACCAGCTTCTCCACCGGGATGCCGCTGGTCCGGCCGATGTCGGCGGCCTGCTGGAGATGTTCCTCCGCCTGCCGCTGCCGCTCTTCCTGATAGAAATCCTTGTTTCGGGCGGAGACGAAACTTCCCCGCCCCACCGTGGTCTCGATGAATCCATCCCGCTGCAGGTCCTCGTAAGCCTTCTGCACGGTGATGACGCTGACGTGGATGGACTTGGCCAGGGCCCGCATGGAGGGAATGGGATCCCCCGTTCGCAGTTCCCCGCTCATGATCATCCCCTTGATCTGGGAGGTGATCTGCTCATAGATGGGTTTGCTGGTGTTGCTGCTGATGATGATCTCCACGGCCCGCCTCCTTTGTTATTGATTGTACTTTTTGTATAAGTACATTATAGTCATTTGTTTCCTCTTGTCAAGCTTTTTTTGCATAAAAACCCCTCCGTGGGAAATCCACGGAGGGGTTTGGGACAATCTCACAGCGGGGCGGGCTCACCCCAGATCAATGGCGTCGCCCCCCAGGCTCACCCGATTGCGGGGGGCCAGCTGCTGGCAGAGGGCCTGGATGGCCAGCAGGCGGGGGTCCCGCCGCTTCCGGCTCTCCAGGCCGGGGAGGGTGTATGCCGCCCCGATCATCTCGTACTTGCTCTCCCCCAGGTTGTGGTAGGGCAGAAGGTTGAGCTCCGGCGCCCCGTCCAGCTCCGCCACGAAGCGGGCCCCGGCGGCCACCGCCTCGTCGTCGTCGTTGTACCCGGGGATGAGGGGCATCCGGACGATTACCTTGCCCCCCCGGCGAGGGAGCTCCCGGCAGAGGCGGCTGATGTTGTCCAGGATGACCCCATTGCCCACCCCGGTCATGGCCTGGTGCTGGGTGTTGTCCATGTGCTTCAGGTCCACAAACACCGTGTGGCAGTACTGGGCCACCTGCCAGAGGTGGTCCCAGGGGGCGTAGGCGGAGGTCTCGATGCAGGTGTTGAGGTAGTTGGTCCGGCACAGCCGGAGGGTCTCCGCCGCCACCTCGTATTGGAGGAGGACCTCCCCCCCAGAGAGGGTGACCCCACCTCCGCCCTTGCGGTAGAAGGCGGCGTCCTTGGCCGCCTCCTGGTAGAGCTGCCGGGCGGTGTAGGCCCGGCCGGAGATGGCCCGGGCCCCGCCGGGACAGGCCGCCGTGCAGGTGCCGCAGGTCTGGCAGGCGGCGAAGTCCACCCGGACCTTTTCCCCGGGGGTGATGGCGTTCACCCCGTGGGGACAGACCTCCACGCACTTGCCGCAGCCGGTGCACTTGGCGGGGTTCACCGCCAGCTGGGGGTGGAGCTCCAGCCCGAAGGGGTTGCTGCACCACCGGCAGCGCAGGGGGCAGCCCTTGAAGAAGATGATGGTCCGGATCCCCGGCCCGTCGGTGTTCCGGAACCGCCCAATGTCAAAAATGATGGCTGTTTTTTCCTCCACGGACCTCGTCTCCCTTCTTCCATCGCCGGATGCTGGAATTCCGCCGGCCGCAGCCGGCGGAATCCAAATGCAATCCGTTTTTTCCGGGGACATGCGCCCCGGAAAAAACACTTCTCAGCCCGAGAGTGCCTGGCCCCGCCAGGCGCGGGTCGGGCTGCTTCCCCTTCCCATGGGGAGCCCAGCGCAGTGGGTCCCCATGGGGATTAAAATGTGTGCTCCGTCCGGCTGATGATGTCGTCCTGAACCCGCTCGGCGATGTCCGTCCAGTAGACGCTGTAGCCGGCCACCCGGACCATCAGGGTGGGGTAGTTCTCCGGGTGGGCCTTGGCGTCGATGAGGGTCTCCTTGTTGATGGTGTTGAACTGCACGTGGTACACGCCGTAGTCATTGAGCATGGTGCGCACCAGGTTGGTGAAGTTGCGCATGCCGGCCTCTTTGTAGGCGGGCTCCACATAGGTGGCCTCGGGGCAGTTCAGAGGCACGTCACGGATGGTGGTCATAGGGATTCTCCTTTCCGTTTCGGTTTCCCAAGGGGGAACTCACTGCTTTTCCATGAGCTCCGACTGGCTGATCCACATATTCAGCAGGGTGCCGTTGGTGTACACCGGGAAGTCCAGCTTGCCATAGCTCCGGGCGGCGGCGGTGGGGCCGTGGGTGTCGGCCTGCTGGGTGGCGGACATGGTGTCCGACAGGGGCATCCCCGCCAGGCGGCCGTTGGGGGTGGCCCCGGTCATGGCGCCGTAGCCCACGTTGGACTGGACCATCTGCACCGCCGCGTCGCAGTAGTGGCCCCGGTACATCTTCAGGCGCATGGTGCACTGGGCGAACCACTCCCACAGGTCGGCGGCAATATCGTCGGCGAAGTCGTCGTCGTTGCCGTACTTGGGGGCGGCCTGGAGCTTCACCCGCAGGTCCTCGTATCCCCGGAAGTTTTCCATGCAGGCGTCCCGGACCTGGGGCAGGGTGGCGGCGTGGTCCTGGTAGACCACCTTCTTGATGGCGGCCACCGAGTCCACCATGGTGCCAAAGCCGCACATGTTCATGGTGGGGCCCACGTTGACCTTGGCCCCGCCGGCGGTGGCGTCCTTGGCCTTTTCCAGGGCGCCCTCCAGCAGGACGGTGAAGGTGGGCAGGTTGAACTGCTCGGCCAGGAGCTTCTCGCACACCAGGAGGTTGGCGTGGGCCTCCTCGATGGCGTACTTGATCTGGGCCTTCACCGCGGCGTAGAACTGGTCAAAGGTTGCAAAGCTGGCCGGGTCGCCGCTCTCGAAGGTGAGGAGCTTGCCGGCGAACATATTGTCCGACTCCCTGGGCATGACCCCGTTGGTCACCGCCATGAGGGCGGCCCCGGCCACGTTGATGATGCCGGAATCGGTGTGGCCGTACTGCAGCCCCTCCGCCCCGGGCTCCACGCAGCCGATGGGGGAGCCGAACTTCAGAATGTCCTTCCGGGTGTAGTTGGAATAGGCCTCCGGCCCGCTGGCCCGGTGCTCCAGCATGGAATACAGCCCCTCGCAGTTGAAAAAGGAAGGGTGGCCCATGCCCTCGGCGGCCAGTTCGCAGGCCTCGTATAGGAGGGAATCCGGCGTCTTCTGATGGAGCAGCAGGCTCACCGCCGGGGAGGTGGTCTTGGCGTACCGCATGGCCCGCAGGCAGAGGTAGGACAGCTCGTTGGAGGCGTCCTTGCCGTTCTCGTCCAGGCCGCCCACGTCCAGGTGGGGGTAGCGGTAGTACCCGCCGAAGATGTAGGCCATCTGGGTGGACTGGAACCACACGTTGGAGGTCACCCGGACATAGAGCTCCTCGATGAGCTCCATGGCCTTTTCCGGGGTGAGGATGCCCTTTTCGATGTCGGCCTTATAGTAGGGATACATGTACTGGTCAAACCGCCCCCAGGTGATGGAGGGCCCGGCCCCCTCCACGAAGAGGAAGAAGCACACCGCCCAGGCGGTCTCGCAGGCGTCGTGGAAGGAGGTGGCGGGGCCCCAGGGCACCCGCTGCATCATGGCGGCCATGTCCTCCAGCTCTTTCTTCCGGACGGGGTCTTTCTCCTGCTGGGCCTTGCGGGCGCAGGCGGCGGACAGGCGCTCCCCCCAGTCCCGGATGGCCTCCAGCACCTCGATAATGCCGTTGTAGAAGATGCGCTTGTCGATGGATTCCGGGTCGTTGGGGTCCAGGGCGGCCAGGAGGGCCTTGGCCTTCTCATAGTACTTCACAAAGCCGTGCTGGATCACGTCGGTCCAGGCGGGGATGAAGTGGGAGCCGTTGGCGCAGAGGTAGTTGGACACGTCGGACACGCCGCCGAACTGCCCCCGGTTCCACTCCTCCTTGCTCACGTAGTGGCCCCACTGGACGGCCATGGTCTTGTCCTTCCAGTAGGGGAGCAGTTCCTCCTCCAGTTCCTTGTAGTCCTCATCGGTGATCTCAAAGGGGTCGTAGGTCCGGTCCCGGAGGTTGGGCAGGTCCTCGGCCAGCCAGTGGGCGTGGAGCTCGATGGCGAAGTTGGCCCCCCGGATGCGCTTGGTGGGCCAGCCCACCAGCTGTTCGTAGTCGTAGACGTTGTCGGTGAGGGTGCGGTAGACCTCGGCGGAGGCCTTGTACCGGCGCATGAGGCTGGGCATCCCCTCGGTGGCCTTGTAGACCTTGGTATAGGCCCGGGCCCGGGTGATGTCCACGTTGGGCCGGTTGGAGTGGAGCATTCCGTTGAGCTCCTGGATGCGTTTCGTGCTGCCGACCTTGGCAACGGTGCCCGCGCGGAGCTGGTTGCCTAACGCGGCGCCAGCGGTGGGTGTGGTCATAGCGATGCTCCTTTCTTTTGGGACTGCTTCCATTGTCCCCTACTTTTTCGGTTTTGTCAATTCCCTCTCAAAATCTCCATGGAGTTTCGTTCCTTTTCGGCCTTTTGACGGCTCCTTTCGCCCGGCGGGGCTCAGTCGATGGCCCCCCGGTCCACCCAGGAGAGGATCTGGTCGATGTCGTGGCCGAAGAGGAGGGTGGCGTTATAGCCCTCCTGCATGGCCTGGATACGCTTGAGGTTGTCGAAGAACTCGTCGGTGGTCTTGTTGATGGTGCCGCCGGGGGGCAGGGCCTTCTCGTAGCTGTCGGCGGTGTAGATGGCGTCGCTGGTGGTGAGAATGGTTCCGTTGTGCTCGGTCTTCAAAATCATCCCGATGACCCCGGGGGTGTGGGAGGCCTGGATGAAGAGGCCCAGGTCCTCCGCCAGCCAGGTGGTGTCGGAGATGGTGTCAAACTGGATCCCCTCCACGTCGAAGAGCTCCCGGATGTAAGCCCCGCCGTTGCCGGTGGTGACCGCCCACCAGGCCTGCTTCAGGTCGGCCTCGGACACCAGCACGTGCCGGATGGCCTTGGTGCCCACGAAGTGCTTCAGGCCCCCGGCGTGGTCGAAGTGGAGGTGGGAGAGGATGATCTGGTCGATGTCCTCCGGGGTGAGGCCCGCTTTGGCCAGGGCCTCCACAATGGTGATGTTCTCCGTGATGGGGTAGTCGTGGAGCATCTCCTTGGTGTAGACCTGGAGGAAGTCCTCGCTGTTGCCGGTGTCATAGAGGATGTTCCCCAAGGTGGGGTGCTGGATGAGGATGGCCACCGCCGGGGAGACCACCATGGTCTCCTCGTTCTGGCACTCCACCAGCCGGAAACGGGGAAACTCCATCTTCCCCAGGTACAGCACATGTATCTTCATACCCATTGCATGGTTCTCCTTCCTGCGGGCCTGGGCCCGGTTTCCCTTCCATTGAACCCCATCCCCTGGGAAAAATCAAGGCACAGAACCCCATGGTTCCATTCCTTTTCCGCATGGTTTCCGGGGTTTGTCTCACAATATCTGTTCGGTGTTCCCCGCTGGCGCCGGGTCACACGCCCTCCTGCGCCATCTCCCCCAGGACCTGGTCGGCCACCGCCAGGGTGCGGCGGATGTCCTCCTCGGTGTGGGCGGTGGAGAGGTACTCCCGGCCCCGCAGGTCGGTGAAGCGGACGCCGTAGTCCTCGCACCCGGCGACGAAGCGCTCGTAGGCCGCCACGTCGGCGTGGCCCAGCCAGTCCCGGAAGTCCGCCACGTCCTCGGTGTAGCCGAAGTACAGCACGAAGATGCTCCCCATGTGGCGCAGGTAGAGCTTGCGGTGGTACTTCTCCCCCAGGGCCCGGAAGCCCTCCTCCAGCAGCTGGCCCAGGCGGTCAAAGCGCTGGTACACCCCGGGCTGGGAGAGCTCCTCCAGGGTGGCCAGGGCGGCGGCCACCCCCACGGGGTTGCCGTTGAAGGTCCCCGAGGCGGGGACCCCGCAGGACATAATCTCCCGCTTCCCCACCACGGCCCCGAAGGGATACCCCCCGGCGATGGCCTTGGCAAAGGTGGCCAGATCCGGGGTCACCCCGTAATAAGCCTGGGCGCCCCCCAGGGACAGGCGGAAGCCGGTGATCACCTCGTCAAAGATCAGCACCACCCCGTGGCGGCGGGTGCTCTTCCGCACCCCCTCCAGATACCCCGGCAGGGGGAGGATGGGGCCGGAGTCGCACATGCAGGGCTCCATGAGCACCGCGGCGATCTCCCCCTCCTGCTCTGTGAGGGTGCGCTCCAGGGCCTCCAGGTCGTTCCAGGGCAGGACGATGAGGTCGTCCGCCGAGGACAGCCGCTGGCCCTTGGTGTGGAGGATCTTGTTGGGGCGCTCCCGGGGGCCCAGCTCCTCCACAGAGGCAGCGTCGATGCTCACCTTCTCCTCGTCGGACCAGCCGTGGTACTGGCCCTCGAACTTCACCACCTTGTATTTCCCCGTGTAGGCCCGGGCCAGGCGGAGGGCGCACATCACCACCTCCGTGCCGGAGTTCTGGAACATCACCTGCTCCGCGGCGGGGATGAGCTCCGTCAGCCGCTGGGCCAGCCGCTGGAGGTCCTGGGTGGGGGCGGAGAAGTGGGTGCCCTTCCGCAGCTGCTCCGCCACCGCCCGGTCCACCGCCGGGGGGCAGTAGCCCAAGATCATAGGGCCGAAGCCCAGGACATAGTCGATGTACTCGTTGCCGTCCACGTCATACAGCTTGGAGCCCTTCCCGTGGGTCATGGCCACGGGGTATTCCCGGTACCGGCTGCGGTGGAAGGAACTGCCCACCCCGTCCACCAGGTAGGGGGTGGTGCGCTGGAACAGCGCCTTGGATTTCTCCGTGACGTATCGCTTCACAGGGGGTCTCCTCCTTTTCCAGGCCGCCCGGGCCGGGCGGCGGATGCTTTAACTGTATTGAACCGCGGCTTTTTCGGGAAATCAACCCACAGAACCCCATGAACCTATTCCTTTTTCGCATCAGTCATGGTATACTGTTTCCAAAAAGGGAGGTGAACCTTTGAACATCGATCATCTGCGCTACTTCCTGGTCCTCTCCCAGGAGATGCACTACAGCCGGGCGGCCCAGCGGCTGAACATCTCCCAGTCCGGCCTGAGCCACGCCATCGCCTCCCTGGAAAAGGAGCTGGGGGTCACCCTCTTTCAAAAGAGCGGCCGGGGCATCGCCCTGGGCCGGTTCGGGAAGGCCCTGCTCCCCCAGGCCCGGCAGATCGTCGCCCTGGCGGACAGCTGCCTGCGCAACTTCCAGATGCTGAAGGAGGGGGTGGGCACCATCCGGGTGCAGACCATCCCCCTCCTGGTGGCCCCCACGGTGACCCGGCTGTGCCGGCAGTTCAAGGAGGACAACCCCGGCTGTGACTTTGAGTTCTCCACCGGCATGTCCAGCCAGGTGTGCCAGGCGGTCACCGAGGGAAAGGCGGACATCGGCTTCTGCTCCAAGATCTTCAGCGACCCCCAGCTGGAGTACGCCCCTGTCCTGCGCCGGTCCATGGTGGTGGCCGTCCCCCTGGACCATCCCCTGGCGGAAAAGGAGGCCGTCACCCTGGAGGAGACCCTCCCCTACCCCCATGTGACCTACTCCTGGCTCAGCGGCCAGCGGGACCCGGTGGACCGCCTCTTCGCCCCGGTGCGGGACCGGTGGCACATCGCCTACCAGGTGGAGGACGCCGACTTCATCCTGGAGCTGGTGGCCCAGGGGTTTGGCATCTCCGTTTTGCTGGACACCCCGCCGGTCCACCGGCCGGACGTGAAGCGCCTGGCCCTCACCAGCCCCGTCTCGGCCAGCAACTTCTACATCGTCCGCCGGAAGCCGCCCCATCCCCTGGCCAACGTGGACCGGTTCTTCGACTTCTCCATCCGCCGCTCCACCCCCCAGAACAACACCCAGGAGGGGGAATGACCCCGAAAAGAACGCCCCCACCGGGAAGCGCTGGCTTCCCGGCGGGGGCGTTTTGCGGTTACTTCGGAACGGCAGGGCTTACAGCTTGGCATAGGCCGCGGCGGTCTGGGCGGCCAGCTTGGCGTTGTTGAAGACCAGCTGGATGTTGGCCTCCAGGCTGTCCCCTCCGGTGATCTCCTTGACCTTGGCCAGGAGGAAGGGGGTGGTCTCCTTGCCGTGGATGCCCTTGGCCTCCGCCTCGGCGATGGCCTGGTCGATGACGGCGTTGATGGCCTGGGCGTCCATGGAGTAGGCCTCGGGGATGGGGTTGGTCACCAGGATGCCCCCGTGGAGGCCCAGGTCGTGCTGGGTTTTCAGCACCTTGGCCAGCATCTCGGGGCTGTCCACCCGGTAGTCCACCTTCAGGCCGGAGGTGCGGGTGTAGAAGGCGGGGAGCTCCTCGGTCTGGTACCCCAGGACGGGGACCCCCTTGGTCTCCAGGTACTCCAGGGTGAGTTTCAGATCCAGGATGGCCTTGGCCCCGGCACAGACCACCATCACGTCGGTCTGGCCCAGCTCCTCCAGGTCGGCGGAGATGTCCATGGTGGTCTCCGCTCCCCGGTGGACCCCGCCGATGCCCCCGGTGGCGAAGAGCTTGATCCCCGCCATGTGGGCGATCATCATGGTGGTGGCCACGGTAGTGGCCCCGTCGGCCCCCTGGGCCACCAGGACGGACAGGTCCCGGCGGGAGGCCTTGGTGACCTTCTGCCCCTGCTTGCCCAGGTATTCGATCTCCTCCGGGGTGAGGCCGGCCTTCAGGCGGCCGCCCAGGATGGCGATGGTGGCGGGAATGGCCCCGTTGGCCCGGATGATCTCCTCCACCTTCAGAGCGGTCTCCACGTTCTGGGGATAGGGCATGCCGTGGGAGATGATGGTGGACTCCAGGGCCACCACAGGCTTGCCCTGGGCGATGGCCTGGGCCACCTCGGGCTTGACGTCAAGATAGGGAATGCTCATATCTGCTCCTCCTGTTCTTCCATGCGCCGCTGGACCGCGTCGGCGGACAGGGCGGGATTGATGGTTTTTTCTCCTTCCACCGCGATGGACGCGGCGGCGTTGGCCGCCCGGGCACTGTCGGCCAGGGACTTCCCCTCCAGAAAGGCCCAGGCCAGGGCGGCGGCAAAGGCGTCCCCCGCGCCGGTGGCGCTGCGCACCTGGGCCGGGCAGCAGGGGAAGCAAACGTCTTCGGTGTGGTCGGCGGCGAAGACCCCGTCCTCCCCCAGGGAGATGAACACCCGCTGCAGCCCCGTGGCCAGCAGCCGCTGGGCCGCCTGGCGGGCGGAGGCCCGGTCGGTGATGGCCACCCCGGAGAGCAGCTCCGCCTCCAGCCGGTTGGGCTTGAGGGTGTGGAGCTTGCCCAGGATGGGCCGGACCTTCTCCGCCTTCACCGTGGACACCGGGTCCACCAGCAGGGGGGCGGTGCAGTGGTGGGCCAGATAGGCCAGGGCCTCCGGGGAGAGGTTGGCGTCGGCCACCACCAGGGCCGCCCCGTTGAGGAAGGCCAGGTGCTGGCTGAAATACTCCGGGGTGAGGGCGTCGTAGATGCCCATGTCGGACACCGCCAGGGCCATGTCCCCCGTCTCGTCGCTGAGGAAGAGATAGGTGGAGGTGGTCCCCCCGGGGACGTGGAGGGCCCGGCTCAGGTCGATGCCCAGCCGCTCGCAGGAGTCGGCCACCTGGCCGGCGTGGGGGTCCTCCCCCAGGGCGGTGAGGAGCGAGACCTTCACCCCCAGCAGCCGCAGGTTGTGGGAGATGTTCCGCCCCACGCCCCCCATGCTCACGGTGACGGTGCCGGGGTTGGAGTCCCGCCCCACCAGGGGGCCGGCGGACTGGCCGCCGATGTCCACGTTCACCGCCCCGGCCACGGCCACATAGCCGCTGTCGGGGAGGATGTATCCCTTCCCCAGGATGCAGCCCTTCTTCATCAGGTTGGAGATATGCACCCCCACCGAGGAGCGGGTGATCCCCGCCCGCTGGGCCAGGTCCTCCTGGGAGATCATGGGGTCCTGGCGGATCCACTCCAAGATCTGCTGTTCCCGCTGGGTCACGCCCTCACCTCCGTAAACAAAAGTTTATGTTCTAAATGCTCGCTTATTTTACCACAGTTTCCGCCCCTGTCAAGCCCCAAAACACGAGATTTTCCAAGAAAAAAAGCAGCTGCCCCGCAGCTGCTTTTTTCCCCGTGTGGAGCTGGAAATCAGACTTGAACTGACGACCTGCTGATTACGAATCAGCTGCTCTACCGACTGAGCTATTCCAGCACGCCCGCCGGCAAAAACCCAGCCGCCGGGGCAAACACGTGTTTCATATTGTACCATGGCCGGGGCAGTCCGTCAAGGGATTTTTTCTATACCGTTTGTATATCTCCCGCCAGTTCTTGTCCTGCAAGGTGTCTTTCCACCGTGGACGGCATTTCCTTCGACAAAGTTCTACAAACAGTTATACACACTTTCCACTACCTTTTCCACATCCGGTGGAAAAGGTCCTCCTCACCCGCCGTAGGGCAGGGAGATGTCCCGGTTGGCGTAGCCGTTGAGGTCCTCCCCCGCCCGGGTGCCTGCCAGGTACTCGTAGTACCCCTGGCTGCCGATCATGCTGCCGTTGTCCCCGCAGAGCTTCAGGGGGGGCAGGTAGAGGGTGCAGCCGGCCTGCCGGCAGGCCGCCTCCAGGTCCCGGCGGATCCGGGAGTTGGCGGCCACGCCCCCCACCACCGCCACTTTGCCGTAGCCCGTCTGCCGGGCGGCGGCCATGGTCCGGGGGACCAGCTCGTCGCTCACCGCGGCGGAGAAGGAGGCGGCCAGGTCGGCCACCGGAAGGGCCTCCCCCTTCTGCTGGGCCTTGTGGATGAGGTTGAGCATGGCGGTCTTCAGCCCGGAGAAGGACATGTCCAGGGGGGCGTCCTCGATGTGGACCCGGGGCAGGGGGAAGGCCTGGTCGTTCCCCCCCTGGGCGGCCCGGTCCAGGGGCGCCCCGCCGGGGTAGCCCAGGCCCATCACCCGGGCGATCTTGTCAAAGCACTCCCCTGCCGCGTCGTCCCGGGTGCCCCCCAGGATGGCCATGTCGGTGTAGCCCCGCACGTCCACGATGAGGGAGGTCCCCCCGGAGACGCACAGGCAGACGAAGGGGGGCTCCAGCTCCGGGTGGGCGATGTAGTTGGCGGCGATGTGCCCCCGGACGTGGTGGACGGGGATCAGGGGGACCCCCAGGGCACAGGCCACCGCCTTGGCAAAGCTCACCCCCACCAGCACCGCCCCGATGAGGCCGGGGGCATAGGTCACCGCCACGGCGTCGATGTCCCGCCGGGACACTCCCGCCTGTGCCAGGGCCTGGTCGGCCAGCTGGGCGATGACCTCGATGTGTTTCCGGGAGGCGATCTCCGGCACCACCCCGCCGTAGAGCTTGTGCATCTCCACCGAGGAGGCGATGCAGTCGGCCAGAACGGTGCGGCCGTCCCGCACCAGGGCCACGGCGGTCTCGTCACAGGAGGATTCCACGGCTAAGATCAGCATGCTCCATCATCCTTTCTCCCTCTCCCCCAAGCCGGGGAGGTTGGTCTGCCCCGCCCAGGACTCTGCCGGGGCGGCGGCGCGCTGGGGGTCCCGGGGGATCTCCACGAACTTCTCATAGGCCCAGGGGGCCAGCTGGGCCCGGTAGACTTGCCGGTGGGCCTCCATGACGGCCGCCTCCCCTCCCCCCTCGGCCGGGGGGCACAGGGCCACGGCGTAGTGCACCCCGAAGAGGACGCAGGTATAGGGCAGGAAGGCAAAGCCGTTGCGGCGGTAAAATCCCATCCGCCGCTGCCGCAGGGCATCCCGGTCGTCCCCCTCCGGGGCCTCGGACTCCACCAGAATCCCCTTCCGGTCCCGGAAGGCCCCCTGGAGCAGGCGGAGGATCTCGCCCCCCAGGCCGGCGTTGCGGCGGGAGGCCTCCACCCCCAGGTAGTCCAGAAGGAGGTACCCCGTCCCGGGGCTCTCCCACAGCAGGGCGTAGCCCACCATGTCCTCCCCCTCCCAGGCCCCCATGGGGTGGTAGGCCCCGGCCTCATAGAGGGTCTGCATGGCGGCAAAGGGCTTGAGCTCCTCCGGGGGGAAGTCCTGGCCCATCCGGGTGCGGTGGAGGGTTTCCAGCTCCCCTAGGGTCAATGCCCGGAGCCTCATGGCTGGAACCTCCGGGTGAGGATCAGGGCGTCCTCCTTGGGTTCGGTGTAGTAGTCCTTCCGCCGGCCCTCTTCCTGGAAGCCGTGCTTTGCATACAGGGCCACGGCGGCGGCGTTGGAGGGCCGCACCTCCAGGGAGAGGAAGGCCAGGTGGGCCTGGCCGAAGCGGCAGAAGGTGTCCAGCAGCCGGTCCCCGATCCCCTGGCGGCGGCAGTCGGGACGGACGGCCACGTTGTCGATGTACCCCTCGTCCAGCACCACGTGCAGGCCGGCGTAGCCCAGCACCTGGCCCTCCGGCCCCTCGGCCACGATGAAGGAGGCGGCGGGGTTATAGAGCTCCTCGGCCAGCATGGCCTCGGTCCACGGGACGGCGAAGCACAGCCGCTCCAGGGCCGCCACCCCCGCCAGGTGGGAGCGGTCCATGGGCACCAGTTTACAGTCCATTGCGCACCTCTCCTTTCCTCAGCCCTTGGCCTCGGCCCAGCTGCGGCCGGCCCCGGCCTCCGCCACCAGGGGGACGGAGAAGGCCCCCGCCCCCTCCATCTCCTGGGTGAGGAGGGTTTTCACCCGGTCGGTCTCCTCCTGGGGGCACTCCACGATGAGTTCGTCGTGGACCTGGAGGATGAGCTGGGCCTGCAGCCCCTCCTCCTTCAGCCGCCGGGCCACCCGGATCATGGCCAGCTTCATCACGTCGGCTGCGGTGCCCTGGATGGGCATGTTCAGGGCCACCCGCTCCCCGAAGGCCCGGAGGTTGTAGTTGGAGGACTTCAGCTCCGGCAGCCACCGGCGGCGGCCCATGAGGGTGGCCACGTACCCGTCGGCCCGGGCCTGTTCCTTGACGTGTTCCATGTAATCCCGGACGCCGGAGAAGGTGTTCAGGTACTTGTTCATATAGTCGGCGGCCTCCTGGCGGCTCACCCCGATGTCCTGGGCCAGGGAGAAGTCGGAGATGCCGTAGACGATGCCGAAGTTCACCGCCTTGGCCCGGCGGCGCAGCTCCCCGGTGACCTCCTCCGGGGGCAGGCCGAAGACCTGGCTGGCGGTCTGGGCGTGGATGTCCTGGCCGGAGCGGAAGGCGGCGATCATCTTCTCGTCCCCCGCCATGTGGGCCAGCAGCCGCAGCTCGATCTGGGAATAGTCGGCGTCCACCAGCACCCAGCCGGGCCGGGCGATGAACATGGTGCGCATCTGGGCCCCCAGCTCGGTGCGCACGGGGATGTTCTGGAGGTTAGGCTCCGTGGAGGACAGCCGCCCGGTGGCGGTGACGGTGTTCTGGAAGCTGGTGTGGATCCGCCCGTCGGGGGCGATGACCTTGGCCAGCCCCTCCACATAGGTGGAGTTGAGCTTGGTCAGCTGCCGGTAGTCCAGGATCCGCTGGATGATGGGGTGCTTGTCCCGGAGCTTCTCCAGCACCTCGGCACTGGTGGAGTACCCCGTCTTGGTCTTTTTCACCGGGGGCAGGCCCAAGCGCTCGAAGAGGACCTTCCCCAGCTGCTGGGTGGAGTTGAGGTTGAACTTCTTCCCCGCCATGGCCCAGATCTCCTCCTGGAGCACGTCGATGCCGGTCTTCAGGGTCTGGCCGAAGCGGGCCAGGGCGTCCTGGTCCACCAGGACGCCGGCCTCCTCCATCTCCGCCAGCACGGGGCAGAGGGGGAGCTCCACCTGCTCATACACCTGGGCCAGGCCCAGCTCCGTGAGCTTGGGGGGCAGGGCGCGGTACAGGGCGGGCAGCAGGCAGGCGTGGGCGGCCAGAGCCTGGCCGGCCTTCTGGGCGCTCTCCTCCCCCTGCCAGGCCTTGGCGCCCAGGTAGTCTTTCACCGGGGGCAGGGCCACGGCAAAGTACTTGGCCCCCACCTTGTCGGGGTCATAGCTGCCGTCGGTGGGCGCCAGGAGATAGGCGGCGATGGCCCCGTCAAAGACGAACCCCTCCGCCTGCAGCCCCCGGGCCAAGGCCTGGCGCATCACGTCCTTCATGTGGTAGCCCACCTTGGGGATCCCCGCCCCCAGCAGGCCATTGAGGAAGTCCCGGTACCCCGGCAGGGCGGTCTCCCGGAACAGGGCCACCTGGTCCCCCTTCTCCCCCCAGCTCACCGCCAGGGTGGTCAGGTCCGGCAGGGCCAGCACCCCCACCGTCTGCCCCTGCCACTGCTCCAGCAGGGCCTGGGCCCGCTGGTCGCTGTCCACCCACTCCACGATTTGGGGGGCGGGGCAGGTCTCCTCCGCCGGGGCGGCCCCGTCGGGGGCCTCCAGGCCCATCTGGACGATCATCCGCTGGAAGTCCAGCTTCCGGAAGAGCTCCAGCAGCAGGGCGGCGTTGGCGGGCTTGCGCAGGGCGTCCTCCGGGGAGAAGTCCAGGGGGGCGTCCCGGCGGATGGTCACCAGGTCATAGGAGAGGAAGGCGCTCTCCCGCCCCTCCGTCAGGCGCCTCTTCACCACCGGCCGGGCCTCCAGGGTCTCCTGGTCCAGGTGGTCGTAGACCGCCTGGAGGGTGCCGTTCTCGTGGAGGAGGGCCAGGGCGGTCTTCTCCCCCACCCCGGGCACCCCGGGGATGTTGTCGGAGGTGTCCCCCATGAGGGCCTTCAGGTCCACCATCCGCTCCGGCTCCAGGCCATAGGTCGCCCGGAAGGCCGCCGGGTCCATCTCCTGGGTGGTGGTCTGGCCCATGCGGGTGGTGACCAGCTCCACGTAGGTCTGCCCGCTCACCAGCTGGAGGGCGTCCCGGTCCCCGGTGGCCACCCGGCAGTCCCAGCCGGCCTGCTCGCCGAGGCGGGTGATGGTGCCGATGAGGTCGTCGGCCTCCCACCCCGCCAGCTCATAGCGGGGGATGTTCATGGCGTCCAGCACCTCTTTCAGCACCGGCAGCTGCACCGCCAGCTCCTCGGGCATGCCCTTCCGCTGGGCCTTGTACCCGGCATAGGCCAGGTGGCGGAAGGTGGGCTCCTTCCGGTCGAAGGTGACGCACACCCCGTCGGGGTCCAGCTCCTTCTCCATCCGCCGGAGAATGTTCAGAAAGCCGTAGATGGCGTGGGTGGGAAAGCCCTCCTGGTTGGTCAGGGGACGCATCCCAAAATAGGCCCGGTTGACGATGGAGTTGCCGTCGATCACCAGCAGTTTCATTCCAGTCACATCCTTTGCCGCGGGGCCGTGCCCCGCTGGGTCCGTATTCCAAAGGCATACGAAGCTATTGTACCAACTTTGCCGGGAAAAAGCAACCGGCACCCCCTGCCCCGGGGGCCAGTGTTTACACCTTGTTCACGGGGATTTTAAAGCTGGCTTAAGGTTGCTCCGGTAGGGTAGAGGACCAAAGGAGGCACCGAACCTATGATCACAGTCAGCCATCTCACCAAACGGTATGGCCCCCACACCGCGGTCTCTGACCTGTCCTTCCACATCGAGAAGGGGCAGATCTATGGCCTGCTGGGCCCCAACGGGGCGGGGAAGTCCACCACCATGAACATCATGACCGGGTGCCTGGCGGCCTCGTCAGGCACCGTCACCGTTGGGGGGCACGACATCTTCGAGGAGGCCGGCCGGGCCAAGCGGCTGCTGGGCTACCTGCCGGAGCGGCCCCCCGTCTACCCCGACCGCACCCCCCGGGAATACCTCACCTTCGTGGCCCGGGCCAAGGGGGTGGCCCCGGAGGACCTGGACCGCCAGCTCCGCCGGGCCATGGAGGTCACCGGCACCGCCGAGGTGGCCCACCGGCTCATCAAGAACCTCTCCAAAGGCTACCAGCAGCGGGTGGGCATCGCCCAGGCCCTGCTGGGGGAGCCGGAGGTGGTCATCCTGGATGAGCCCACCGTGGGCCTGGACCCCAAGCAGATCATCGAGATCCGCTCCCTCATCCGGGACCTGGGGCGGGACCACACCGTCATCCTCTCCAGCCACATCCTGCCGGAGGTCCAGGCGGTGTGCCAGAACGTGCTCATCCTCTCCCACGGCCGCCTGGTGGCCTGGGACACCCCGGAGAACCTGGAGCGCCGCTTTGCCGGCGGGGCGGCCATCCAGCTCACCGCCGAGGCCGGCTCGGAGGAGATCTGCCGCATCCTCGCCCCCCTGGAGGGCATCACAAACCTGGACATCCAGCCCCGGGACGGGGACGCCTGCACCGTCCACCTGGAGACCGACGGGGAGGCCGAGGCCCTTTGCCGGGCCATTTTCTTCGCCTTTAGCGGAGCCGGCCGGGCCCTGCTCCGGCTGGAGGCCGCCCGCACCAGCCTGGAGGACATCTTCCTGGAACTCACCCAGGACGCCGACCAGGCAGATCCCCCCGACCAGGCGCCCCACGAAGAGGAGGTGAATCTCTCATGAAAGCCGTCTTCCGCCACGAGCTGGCGGGGTACTTCACCGGCCTCACCGGCTATGTCTTCGGGGCCTTTCTCCTCCTCTTCGGGGGGATCTACACCATGGTGATCTGCCTCAACGCCGGCTCGGCCAACTATGAGTACGTCCTCACCAACCTGGCCTTCCTCTTCCTCATCGTGGTCCCCGTGCTCACCATGGGGGCCATCGCCCAGGAAAAGCGCCAGAAGACCGACCAGCTCCTCTACTCCCTCCCCCTGTCCATGACGGGGGTGACGCTGGGGAAGTACCTGGCCATGCTGGTGGTCTTCCTCCTCCCGGTGGGGATCCTGTGCCTCTACCCCATTCTGCTCTCCGCCTTCGGGAGCATCTATCTGCCGGCGGTGTTCAGCACGGCGGTGGGGTTCCTCTTCCTGGGGGCGGCCCTGCTGTCGGTGGGGCTCTTCCTCTCCTCCCTCACCGAGAGCCAGGGGGTGGCCGCCGGGCTGTGCTTCGTGGTCCTGCTGGTGTGCTACTTCCTGCCGGACCTCACGGGGTACTTCTCCACCTCCGCCCTGGCCTCCTTCGCCGCCTTCACGGCGGTGGTCCTGCTGGTGGGGCTGATCTTCCGCCTGATGACCCAGAACACCCCGGTGTCCGTGGCCCTCATCGCCGTGCTGGAGATCGCCCTCCTCCTGGGCTATGTCCTGGGGGGAGACAGCTTCGCCGGCCTCTTCCCCACCCTGGTGGAGAAACTGTCCCTCTTCGACCGGTTTTACGACTTCGCCGAGGGCATTTTTGACGTGACCACCCTGGTCTATTTCGGGACGGTGATCCTGGTCTTCCTCTTCCTCACCGTCCAGTCCCTGGAGAAACGGAGGTGGAGCGCATGAGAAAGCTCCCGTGGAAGAAACCCCAGTGGGGCCGCCCCACCTGGGCGGGGATCAAGGCCTCCCTCACCACCCGGGCCTTCCGGGTGGGGGGATACAGCGTGGCGGCGGCAGCCATCGTGGTGCTCATCGCCGTGGTGGCCAACCTCCTGGTCACCGCCCTGCCCGCCACCCTCACCCAGGTGGACACCACCGCCGGGTCGATGTACACCCTCTCCCAGGAGACCGAGGACATCCTAGGCGGCCTGGAGGAGGACATCACCCTCTACTGGGTGGTCCAGAGCGGCCAGGAGGACGAAACCCTGGGCACCCTTCTGGACCGGTACGCCGCCGGCAGCGACCGGGTCACCCTGGAAAAGGTGGACCCCGACGTGTCCCCGGAACTGCTCCAGGAGTACGTCTCCGGCACGGTGTACAACAACAGCCTCATCGTGGTCTCCGGCGACCGGGACACCTATGTGAGCTACGACGACCTCTACGAGTACACCTACAGCGACGACTACACCTCCTATAACACCAGCTTCTCCGGGGAGAGCGCCCTCACCTCGGCCATCGACTACGTCACCCGGGAGGACCTGCCCAAGCTGTACACCCTCACCGGCCACGGGGAGGCCGACCTGACCTCCACCTTCCAGTCGGCGGTGGAGGGGCAGAACGTGGAGGTGGAGAGCCTCTCCCTGCTCACCCAGGAGAGCGTCCCCGAGGACGCCGACTGCCTGCTCCTCAACGGGCCTGAGAGCGACCTCTCCCAGGAGGAGGCGGAGGCCATCCAGGCCTATCTGGACCAGGGCGGGGACCTCATCGTCCTCACCGACCCCGCCCAGGAGGGCCAGGAGCGCCCCAACCTGGAGGCCCTGCTGGCCGACTACGGCATGGCCGCCAACGACGGCATCGTCCTGGAGGGGGACAGCGGCCACTATGCCCTGGGGGCCCCCTTCTACCTCCTGCCTGACCTGGACAGCCACGCCATCACGGAGCCCCTCATCGACGGGGGATACTACATCCTCCTCTCCCTGGCCCAGGGGATCACCGTCACCGACAGCCCCCGGGAGGGGCTCACGGTGGAGTCCCTGCTGACCACCTCCGACCAGGCCTATTCCAAGCTGGCGGGGTATAGCATGGAGACCTATTCCAAGGAGGAGGGGGACCTGGCGGGGCCCTTCTCCCTGGCCGCCCTGGCCACGGAGAAGCAGGAGGACGGGACGGAGAGCCACGTCCTCTGGATCGGCTCCACCTCCCTGGTGGATGACCAGTACAACCAGCAGGTCTCCGGGGCCAACGAGGACTTCTTCCTCAACTGCGTGGGCTGGACCTGCCAGGGGGAGGAGGGGGTCTCCATCCACGCCAAGGAGATCACCACCCAGTACCTCACTGTGCCCGCCTCCACCGCCTCCCTGCTCATCCTGCTGGTGGTGGCGGTGGTACCCGCAGGCTATCTGTTCTTCGGCCTGCGCATCTGGATCCGGAGGAAACGCCAATGAAAGCATTGACCGACATGACCCGCGGCAGAAAGCTGCTCCTGTTGCTTCTATGCCTCATCGCCCTCACCGCCGCCGCCCTGCTGGCCACCCGGCTGGCCCCCTCGGAGGAGACGGCGGAGGACACCACCTTTGTTATCTTCTCCCTGGACCCCGACCAGGTCACCGACCTCTCCTGGACCTACGACGGCAGCACCGTCACCCTGCAGAAGGACGGGGAGAGCAACTGGAGCTATCCCGACGAGGCCTTCCCCCTGGACGCCGCCTACCCCGACGCCATGGTTCAGGCCCTCTCGGAGGTGGAGGCCGCCAAGACCATCCAGGACCCCGAGGACCTGGCCTCCTACGGCCTGGAGGAGGGGGTGTGCACCGTCTCCGTCACCGCCGGGGAGGAAACCCACACCCTGACCTTCGGGGACGAGACCTCCCTGGGGGGCCAGCGGTACCTCTCCCTGGGGGACGGCACCGTCTACCTAGTGGATTCCACCCTGCTGGACGACTTCGCCCTGGGGCTGTATGACCTGGTGGAGGAGGAGACCATCCCCTCCATGACGGACCTCACCAACCTCTCCATTGAGACCAGCGGCGGCACCCTTTCCATCGACTACCAGGAGGAGGGCGGCCTGGCCTACAGCGACCAGTACACCTGGTTCTGGGATCAGGAGGGGAGCCTCACCGCCCTGGACAGCTCCCTCACCCAGAGCCTGGTGGACACCGTCACGGGCCTGACCTGGAACGCCTGCGTGGACTATCAGGCCACCGAGGACACCCTGGGCACCTACGGCCTGGATGTCCCCGCCGCCACCGTCACCGTTCAGTACACCGAGAGCACCCAGGTGGAGACCAACGAGACCGACGAGAACGGGGACCCCGTCTATGAGACCCAGGAGACCCCCGCCACCTTCACCCTGGAGCTGGGGGACTACGACGGCGACACCTGCTACGCCCGCCTGGCCGGCTCCTCCATGGTCTACCGGATCGACGGCTCGGTGGCCGACGCCCTCCTGGCCGCCAAGGGCAGCGACCTGCTGCCCCAGGACGTGATCCTGCTGGACTGGGAGGATGTCACCGGGGTGGACATCACCCTGGACGGGGCCACCTATACCCTGGACAAGGAGGTCCAGGAGGAGACCGACGAGGACGGCAGCACCACCGAGACCTACGTCTACCAGCTGGAGGGGGAGACGGTGGAGATCACCGACGCCCTGGACACCCTGGCCGACCTGGAGGTCTCCGGCAGCGACGCCGGCGCCGCCCCGGGCACGGAGGAGATCGCCTTTACCTTCCACCAGGACAAGGAGGCCTTCCCCACCGTCACCCTCACCTTCTCCCAGTATGACAGCAGCAGCTGCCTGGTCACCCTCAACGGGGAGAGCCGCCTGCTGGTGAGCCGGGACGGTCTGCTGGACCTTATCGACACCTTCCGTGGCCTGCTGCAGGGGGAATAAGGGGAGAAAAATTTGGGGACAGGGATTGCGCCGGCGGGCAAAACGTGTTACAGTGACGAAAAGAGCAACACGTCCCGCGCCCGTCCCGGGCAGGAGAGGAGCGATCCCCATGAACTTTACCACCGGCCGTGCCCTCATCGACCCCACCCGCTGCATCGGCTGCGGCGAATGCATCGAGGCCTGCACCATGAAGGCCATCCGCCGCCTGCCCGACGGCCACAGCTTCGTGGAGCCCCTCTGGTGCGCCGGCTGCGGGTCCTGTATCCAGCTGTGCGCCCGCCACGCCCCGGGCTGGGCCCCCACGGAGGCCGCCCGCTCACGTCCCGCCCCCCGGCCGGCCCCGGCCTGCGGCTGCGGCCGCTGAGCTTCCCCATGGACAAAAATGCCACCGCGCACCTTCGGGTGCGCGGTGGCTTTTCTGTGTTGTGGTTGTGGGGATTACTGGTGGGTGCTCTTCCAGGCGTCCCGGTTCTCCTTGGCGCCCATCAGGTAGAAGATGGACAGTAGCAGGCCCACCACGCTGGTGAGGGCCCCCACCGGGCCGGCGGACATCACGTTGATCACCAGGCCGATGAGCACGAAGATCAGCACGATGACCCCCAGGACGAAGCAGCCGCCGCACTTCTCCGGCTTGTCGCAGTTGCGCACGCCCAGGATGCCCAGGATCAGGTAGAACACCGCGCTGATGGTGTTGATGACCCCCAGGGTCCCCGCGACGACGCCCAGAACTGCCCCCGCGCTGTTGCCGCTGGCGGCCAGCAGGCCGCCGCCTCCCAGCAGGATCAGGGAGCCCAGCAGGCCCAGAACTCCGTAGATGATATAGATGATGCCGGTGACCTTCAGCTTGCCCCGGCCAGGTGCGTTTGTCTGCATGGATCATTTCTCCTTTTCTCTACATTCTCATAGGGAAGTCTCCCTGGAAACTTCCCGGATACTATATCGAATCCCCTTCCATTTGTCAATGCGCACTTTCCGCCATTTCCCCGAAAATTTTACAAAAAACGGCAAAAGAATGGGCCAAACCGGTGGCACCCGCGGTTGCTCTATGGTATACTGGTTGTAGAAGAACCATACCAAGAACCGACGGGGGGTGTTATGATGAAACGGCTCGTTCTCTCCCTCCTGACTGCCCTGGCGGCCGCGGCCCTCTGCGCCTGCGGACAGGACGTGGTCATTGGCACGGAAACCGACTATATCCACGTGGACGGCCTGTATGTGGACACCGCCTACCAGGACCCCGCTGGCGGGGACCTGCTGATGGTCTACCTCTGCTACACCGTCTTCACCCCGGACCGGACCCTCTCGGTGGACAGCCGTTCCACCGCCCTCACCATCCACGGGGCGGGGAGCTTCCCCGCCGCCCACTACCCCGGCCAGTGTGACTTCATGGCCAGTTACTACTACAGCAGCTATTTGAAGGACGTCTACGTAGGCGCCCCCCTGGCGGTGGCGGAGACCTTCCTCATCCCCCGCTCCGCCCTGGAGGAGGGGCAGGTCATCACCCTGGCCAACCAGCGGATCCCGGAGATGGACCAGCTCACCCTCTCCACCGACGACCTCATCCTCTGCCCGGGGGAGGAGGCGGTGGCCCAGGCCGCCGACCCCACGGGGTATGACCGGATGCTGGCCCTCCACACCCCCGCCAGCCCCGCGGCCGCTGCCCAGGTCCAGGCCGCCGTGAACGGCCTGTCCTGGAGCTGCTATATCGGCGCCAACGCCTACCAGGTGACCTTCTCCGCCCCGGACGGCTTTGCCATCTCCACCCCCCAGGAAGACTACCAGGGGACCTATGCCGTGGAGGAGGGCTTCCTGGTCTGCCACCCCCCCGATGGCGATCCCGTCGCCATCCCCTACACCTGGGAGGGGGACGGCTCCCTGGCCCTGGACCTGCTGGCCGCCTTTGACGAAAAGGACCGCTGAGGGCACTCCCCCATCCAGACACGAACACGCCCGCCCCGGGTCCCCCCAGGGCGGGCGTGGTTTCCTGTCTCAGCAGATGTTCCGCAGTTTCTCCCAGAGCTCCCCTTTGTGGGCGTCCAGCTTCCGCAGAGCCCCCAGCAGGCCGAAGAGAAAGGTGAGCCCTGCCAGCAGGGCGGGGGCCGCCAGCCCCAGCCAGGCCCAGAGGAGATACCCCACCGCCGACAGCAGGGCCAGCGGGAGGGCATACAGCCCCAGGAAGAGGCCCCCATAGGCCCCGTTGGGCAGGCCCCGGAACCAGGCATCCCACGTTTCCTCGTCCATGTGCCCCGCCTTTCCCTTGATCCAGAAGAAGAGCAGCACCGCCAGCACGAAGACCAGGGCCGCCCCCTTCTGGAGGAGGAAGGGCAGCACCACCCCCACCACCAGGGCCAGCCAGTTCCCCCCGGGATAGGCCGCCCCGGGGAGGAAGACGAACCAGAGGAGCAGGGCGATCCCCGCCCCGCCGGAGGCCAGGCCCGCCGCCAGCCAGCGGCCCTCCCGATACTCCCCGAACCGGGCCACCAGGTTGGCCCCGATCCCCAGAAGCACCATCCCCAGGCAGACCCGCCAGGCGGGGTTCCCCTGCACGGCGCACACCATGGCCGCCGCCTGGGCCGCCCCCAGGACCACGTTCCAGGCCGCGCCCTTGGCCAGCAGGCCGATGCTCTCGTCCCGCTCGTCGTATACAGGGCGGATAATCTTGTTTTCCTCCATGGTGTTCCTCCCGGGCAGGTGCCCTTGCGCTGGGTGTTTTGTCCCTTCATTGTGAAGCTAGCTT
Organism: Candidatus Evtepia faecavium; assembly: GCA_019115545.1. GTDB lineage: Bacteria > Bacillota > Clostridia > Oscillospirales > Oscillospiraceae > Evtepia > Evtepia faecavium. Next base: position 56,285 of record DXDK01000046.1, on the reverse strand, counting down.
CATTATATCCGGGGCTGCGGGGTTTGTCAACCGGAAAACGAGATCCTTCCGCCATGCCGCTCTTCTCGAAAAGCGGCTCTGCCACTTTTTCGACACAAACGCGCCCCCGGCCGTAAGGCCGGGGGCGTCAAAATCCTTTGGGATTACTTGCCGAAGTAACGGTCCAGCAGACCCTTCAGGGCCTTGCCGTGGCGGGCTTCGTCGCGGGCCATCTCGTGGACGGTGTCGTGGATGGCGTCCAGGTTCAGGGCCTTGGCGCGCTTGGCCAGGTCGGTCTTGCCGGCGGTGGCGCCGTTCTCGGCCTCTACGCGCATCTCCAGGTTCTTCTTGGTGGAGTCGGTGACCACCTCGCCCAGCAGCTCGGCGAATTTGGCGGCGTGCTCGGCCTCCTCCCAGGCGGCCTTTTCCCAGTACAGGCCGATCTCGGGATAGCCCTCCCGATGGGCCACACGGGCCATGGCCAGGTACATGCCCACTTCGGTGCACTCGCCGGTGAAGTTGGCCCGCAGGTCGGCCATGATATCCTCAGGGGCGCCCTGGGCCACGCCCACCACGTGCTCGGCGGCCCAGCTCATCTCGGGGCCCTGCTCCACGAACTTGCTGCCGGGGGCGTGGCACTGGGGACATTCCTTGGGGGGCTGATCCCCTTCGTGGACGTAACCGCAGACGCTGCAAACATACTTGCTCATAGTGAAATACCTCCTATTGAATCGGCTCCTGGAGCGGAGCGTAAAATGACGGATACCGTGCCCCGGAAACCCTTCCGGGGACAAGATTATTGTACACCACACCTGGGGGCTTGTAAACCCCGGTTTCCCCTGGATTTTGTGTCTTTTTTGCAAATCTGTGTGACCTGTGTCACAGCCTTTCCATCTCCGCCAAAAGGGTCTCCCGGTCATAGAGGGCGGAGAGGATGGGCAGCATGGCGTTGGGGGAGAGATGGGCGGGCAGGTCCAGCCGCTGCAGCAGTTTCTGCCGCTTGGCCCGGCTGCCCTCCCCCCCGGACAGGCCGCAGGCGTAGAGGTCGGCCTTGGTGAGGGGGGTGCCCGCCGGGGGCGGGGCGTCCTCCCCCAGCACCGTGGCCCCCGCCCGGCGGAGGGCAGCCTCCAGGACGGCGGGGGGCATCCCCTCCACCCCCAGCTTGCCCTCCTTGCCGGGGCGGCGCTTCCGGCGCTCCTTGCCGTACCGGTCGGGGATGTAGGCGTGCTTCACCTGGTCCGCTGGCAGGGCCCCCTTGAGGTAGTTCCGGATGAGGAAACCCGCCCCGTCGCTGTCGGTGAGGAGGATGAGCCCCCGCTTTTCCCCGATCCGCCGGAGCAGGCTTAACGTCTCCTCGTCCCGGAAGATGGCAAAGCCGGAGGTCTCCAGGATCACCGTGTCCACCACCTGGGCCAGGGTGTTCTTGTCATAGCGGCCCTCCACCACGATGGCCTCCCGGATCCTCAGCATAGCCGGCCTCCCGCCGCCAGCTGGGTCACCAGGGAGACCAGCAGGTCCTTCCCCTCGGCCCCGGCCACGGACTTCATGGCCAGGTCGGTCTCGGCGCAGCGGCGCATGGCCCCCTTGCACCAGGCCAGGTCGTGGCGCCGGGCCCCCTCCAGGAGCTTGTCCGCCGGATAGGCCGAGCGCATCCCCCACAGGTCCATGAGCCACCGGCTCCCCTTTCCCGTCTCCAGGGCCACCCGGGCGGTGTAGAGCTGACGGAAGTGCTTCCCCAGCACCGCCAGGATCATGATGGGGGCCTGCTGAAGGCGGAGCAGGTCGTTGAGCACGGCGAAGGCCTTGTCCATCTGCCCCCGGGAGAGGGCGTCGGTCATCTGAAAGACCACCGCCTCGATGACGGGGATGGCCACGGCGTCGATGTCCTCCCGGGTGACCCGGCGGCCCTGGGCATAGGCGCCGATCTTCTCAATCTCCCCGATGAGGCCGTGCATCAGGTCCCCGCAGAGGAAGATGAGGTACTGGGCGTCCGCCGTGTCAATGTCGTGGCCCAGGGCCCGGAAGCGGCGGCCGATCCAGTCCACCAGATCCCCCGTCCCCTGGCGGAGGAAGGGGACCTCCTGGCCCTTCTCCTGAATCACCCCCGCCAGCTTCTTCATCCGGGCGTCCCGCTTGTACTCCAGGGTGTCGTAGACGAAGACCAGGCAGCAGTAGTCCGGCAGGTCCTCCAGGATCTGGGTGACCGCCTTCCGCTCCCCCTCCGGGGCCTTGAAGAGGTCATAGTCCGTGACCACCAGGAGGGTGCGCTGGCTCATCATGGGCAGGGCGTCCACCGTCTCCCCCAGGCGCTGGGCGGTGAGGGTCTTTCCCGGCAGGCGGTGGTAGTTGAAGCTCTCCATCCCCCCGGGGATGAGCTTGGCCTTCATCTGCTCCAGGTAGTGGTCCCGGAGGTAGGCCTCTTCCCCGTGAAAGACATACAGGGGCCCCAGGGTCCCCTGGCGGAGGTCCTGTTTCAGTTTTCGATAGGCCGCCTGGCCGGCGGTCTTGGCGCTTTTCTCGCTGCGTTTGGCCATGATCGTTAGGATCCCTCCCCGTCGGGGGCCGTGAAGGTGATGCCCCCGTGGTAATCGGTGCGATAGAGTTCCGCCCCCTGGGCCCGGACCCGGGCCAGCATCTCCGGCGCGGGGTGGCCGTAGGAATTGTACCCCACAGAGATGGCCACCACCTCCGGGTCGGTCTCCTCCAGGAGGACCTCCCCGGTGGCGTATTTGGACCCGTGGTGCCCGGCCACCAGGACCTCCACCTGGGGCAGGTCCTCCCGGGCGGCCAGGCGGGCCTCCCCCTCCAGGGGCATGTCCCCGGTGAGGAGGGCCTCCCACCCGTTGGCGGCGCACAGGACGGACAGGCACTGCTCGTTGCTGTCCCCGCCCCCTTCCACCGGGGAATAGAGGGTGAGCTGGGCCCGGCCCAGGCTCACCAGGGTATTTTCCGTGATGTAGTGGATGGGGACCCCTTCCTCCGCCGCCCGGGCCTCGATGGCCTGGCGGAGGGCACTGTCCCGGTCCACGTCCGGGGCGGCGATGGCCCCCACCTTCACCCGGTCCATCAGCTCCAGCACGCCCCCGGCGTGGTCCTCGTGGAAGTGGGTGAGGACCAGCAGGTCCAGCCGGCTGGAGCCGATGGACTGCAGGTAGGTGGCGCCGTTGTCCCCCGGGTCCCGGGTGCCGCCGCAGTCCACCATGGCCCGGGCGTTCCCCGAGGTCACCACGGCGCACTGCCCCTGGCCCACGTCCAGCAGGGTGAAGGTGAGGTCGTGGCGCTGGACGGTCTTGGTGGTCAGCAGGGCCGACAGGCACAGGGTGACGGCGCAGGCGCACACCGGCAGGATGGGCCGCTTCCCCTTCCCCGGCCAGGCCAGGCAGAGGATCAGGATCCCATAGGCGAAGAGGGACCACAGGGCGTAGTATCCGCGGTCCAAATCCACCGAGGCCAGCCCCAAAGCGCTGGCCTGCTGGGAGAACCAGTAGAAATAGTCCACCGGCAAGGCCACCAGGGCGGCCAGGGCCTGGCCCAGGGGCAGGAACACCGCCCCCGCCAGCACCGACACCGCGCCCCCCACAAAGGCCAAAATCACCGCCCACTCGGTGCAGAGGTTTGCCAGGGGCGCGATGAGGGAGAAGCGCCCGAAATACAGCCCCGACAGGGGCACGGTGAACACCATGGCCGAGAGGCTGATGGCGGCGCAGCCGATCCAGGGGGCGGCCCAGCGCTTCCCCTTCTTGGGCACCCCGGCCAGCCAGGCCTTGTTCCACCGCTGGCCGAAGGTCAAAATCCCCAGGGTGGAGAGGAAGGAGAACTGCAGCCCCGCGTTGGCCACGGCATAGGGGTTCACCGCCAGCAGCAGGAGCAGGGCGGCGCACAGCCCCGTGAGGGAGTCATAGGACCGCCCCAGCAGCGGGGCCGTCATGGCCAGGGCGCAGAGGACGGCGGCCCGCACGGTGCCCGGGTCGCTGCCGGTCATCAGGCAGAAGGCCAGCAACACCAGGAAAATGGCCGCCACATGGCCCTTCCGTTTGGGGTCCAGGAAAAGGGTGAGAAAGCCCACCAGGACGCTCACGTGGAAGCCGGAGATCACCACCACATGGCCCAGGCCCACCCGGTTGAAGTGGTTCTGGTCCACGTCCTCCAGCCCCGTCTTGTCCCCCATGAGCAGGGCCCGGAGGAAGCCGGCCTCCCGCTCCGGGTAGAGCTGGTCGATCTGGTCCATCACCTTCCCCGCCAGGATGGTCAGGCCATACCGGAGGGAGAGGCCCTCCTGCCGGATAAAGGTGATCTCCCCGTGGCCCTCCATCTGCAGAAGGATCCCCTGGCCGGCGTAGTAGAGGCTCTCCTCCCCGGCGATCCGGTTGGCGGGGGTGCAGTAGGCGATGGTGGCGATCCGGTCCCCGGGACGGAGGGTGAGCAGGTCCTCCTCCCCGTAGAACAGGGCGTTGACCTTGCGCTCCCCCACTTCTCCCCCCTTGATCTGGACCCGGGCGCCGTAGTCGGTCTCCTCGGGCCACTGGGTGACCACGGCCTCCATCTCCACGGTGCGGTAGGCCAGCGCCTCCGCCGGGGCCTGGACGATGGCGCCGTAGCCGGTGAGCCACAGCAGGGCGATCCCCGCCCCCAGGAGGATCCGGCGGGCCGGGGGCCATTTCTTCCCCAGGCACAGGGCCAGCCCCAGGCCGAAGGCCGCCAAGCCCACCGGCAGCACCCAGGCCGTCCAGGGCAGATACACCCCCAGCAGGGCAGCCCCCACCACCCCGCCGGTGACCCACAGGAGGGTCATCGCTGGTCCGACAGGCCCAGGATGTAGTCGGTGGTGGTGCCGTACAGCCGGGCCAGTTTGATCAGGGCCCACACGGGGATCTCCCGCTCGCCCTTTTCGTAGCGGCGGTAGACCGTCAGGTGCATGTTCAGGTAGTCCGCCACATCTTTTTGGGTTTTATCGCTGTCTGTTCGCAGGTCTTCAATCCGTCGAAAATACATACGTATCACCGATGAAAATGTTACCAAGCGGTGGCTTTTTATCCGGGAAATCGCACCAAACGGTGCGATTCTTTTGGAAAACCGAACCTGCCCGGCGGCAGGTTCGGTTTTATGATACGCTGTTTGGGGGGGAAAGGCAAGAAAAATTCGTCCCATCCCCGGGTTTCGCTGGCACTGCTTCCCCCCCAGCTCTCCCCTTGTGTTTTCTTCAAAAATCCGGTATACTTGGTTCATTGAGAAAGCAATCCTATCCAGGAAGGAGGGTACCGCTATGCCGCAAACGCCGGAATCCCCGTTGGCATACGCTCTGTCCACCCAAGTCATTGAGCAGCTTTTCCCCAGTCAGGAGGCGATGCGTCTGTGTGAGCAGATGTCTTGCGGCGCCATCTCTGTGCAGGAGGCTGTGACTTCCCTGCTGGCCGCCCATGGCCTGGGCCGGGAGTCCGCCCATGACTGACGGGTTCGGGCGGTATGACGTCTATTCCTTTACGGATTCTCTGTACTGCTACCGCGGTACCAATGTCCTCAGGAACCGCTTCGGCCTGCGGGACGGCGAAGCATTGCGCGCTTTAGAGGCCGATCTCTCTTTGCTCCGGCAGAACAGCCTTCTGCAGCACCCAATCCAAGGCCGCTTCACCGCCAACCATCTCTGCCGGATCCACCGATACCTGCTGGGAGATCTTTACCCCTTCGCCGGGCATTTCCGCCGGGAGGACATCTGGAAGGGTTCCACCCGTTTCCTGACCCACCGCGAGATTCCTGGAAAGCTGAAAACCCTCCTGAACCAGCTTCGGCAGGAGGGGTATCTGCACAACCTCTCTCGAAAGGATTTTCTTGCCAGAAGCGCCTACTACTTTGCCGAGCTCAACTACATCCATCCTTTCCGGGAGGGGAACGGCCGGGCCACCCGGGAGTTTATGCGTCTGCTCTTCCTGGAAAACGGTTACCTGGTGCAGTGGTCCGCCGTTCCCACCGAGGAATTCCTCTCCGCTATGGCTGCCTCTGTCTTTGACAGCGCCGTCCTGCACCCTATTCTGGACGCTTGCCTTGTTCCCCTTCCCGCGCAAACAGAATCATAATGCAAACAAAAACCCATCCCCCGCGGCAGACGCCTCTGCCGCGGGGGATGGGTTGCTTTCAGAAAAGGGGGCTCAGCCCGGAGGCCAGGTCATGTCCCGGCCGGCCAGCACGTGGAAGTGCAGGTGAAAGACGCTCTGTCCGGCGGAGGCGCCGCAGTTGGAGACCACACGGAACTCTGAGATGCCCAGCTCTTTCGTCACCTTGCTGATGACCTCAAAGCAGTGGGCCACCACGGCGGAGTTCTCCGGGGTGATCTCCCCGCAGGAGGTGATGTGGGCCTTGGGGATCACCAGGAAGTGGGTAGGGGCCTGGGGGTCGATGTCGTAGAAGGCATAGACCTGGTCGTCCTCATAGACCTTCTTGGAGGGGATCTCTCCCCCCGCGATCTTGCAGAATAAACAGTCGCTCATGGGTACGCTCCTTTCTGTCCATGGTTTGGTTGTGGGATCGATGGGTCAGGGGCTCTCCGGCACCACGGCGAAGAACTCCAGGGGCAGGGGGCCGGTGTTCACCAGGCTGTGGCTGTGGCCCTGGGGGCAGTAGTGGCAGGAGCCGGGGCCCACGGGCTCCTCCGCCCCGTCACAGAGGACCTTCCCCGTGCCGGAGAGGAGATAGATCACCTCGCTGTTGCCCTGGTGGGGATGCATCCCGATGGAGGCCCCGGGGGGCAGCACCCCCCGCAGCACCTTCACCGGCCCCTGGACCGATTTCTGGAGCAGGACGGTCCCCGCCCCGCCCCGCATGTGGGGGACGGGCTCCACGGGGATCTTGGAAAAATCAAGCAGCATGGCGCGCCCTCCTCACAGGCCCAGCTTCACGGACACGAAGTCGTCCACAGAGGCCAGGGCGTCGTCCAGCTTCAGCATATCCTTGCCGCCGCCCATAGCGGAGTCGGGCTTGCCGCCCCCCTTGCCGCCGCAGATGGCGCAGACGCTCTTCACCAGGTCGCCGGCCTTGATGCCCTGGGCCACGGCCTGCTTGCCGCAGACGGCCAGGAAGGTGATCTTGTCCTCGTTGGTGGAGGCCAGCACGGCCACCACGTTGGGGGCCTTGTCCCGGAGGAAGTCCCCCATCTGCCGCAGGGCGTTCCCGTCCAGGCCGGGGCGCTGGGCGGTGAGGACCTTCAGGCCCCCCACCTCCTTGGCGGCGGTGAGGAACTGCCGGGCCTCCCCCATGGAGGCCTCGGCCTCGAACTTCTCGATGGTCTGGTGGAGCTGCTTGAGCTCTGCCATCATGCCCTTGGCCTTTTCCCGGAGCTCCCCGGGCTTGGTCTTCATGATCTCGGCGGCCTCGAAGAGCATGGCCTGGTTGCGGTTCATCACGTCCAGAGAGACCTTGCCGGTGGTGGCCTCGATGCGGCGCACCCCGGAGGCCACGGAGAACTCGCTGCTGATGTGGAACACCCCCACCTTGGCGGTGTTGTCCAGGTGGGTGCCGCCGCAGAACTCCACGGAGTACCCCTCGCCCATGTCCACCACCCGGACGCTGTCGCCGTACTTCTCGCCGAACAGGGCGATGGCCCCGGTCTTCTTGGCCTCCTCGATGGGCATGACCTTGGTCTCGATGGGATACCCCTCCAGCACCGCCTCGTTGACGATGCGGCTGACCTCCGCCAGCTCCTCGGGGGTCATGGCGGAGAAGTGGGTGAAGTCAAAGCGCAGCCGGTCGGGCTCCACCAGGGAGCCGGCCTGGTGGACGTGGTCCCCCAGCACGGTGCGCAGGGCCTTGTCCAGCAGGTGGGTGGCGGAGTGGGCCCGCATGACCGCCGCCCGGCGCACCGGGTCCACCGCGGCGGTGACCACGTCGCCCACCTTCAGGCTCCCCTGGGTGAGCTTGCCGTAGTGCATGTATTTGCCGCCCTTGTTCTTCTGCACGTCGGTCACCTGGAACAGGCCACCCTCCGGGCCGCTCTTGGCCAGGGTGCCGTGGTCGGCCACCTGGCCGCCCATCTCCGCGTAGAAGGGGGTGCGGTCCAGGACCACAATGGCCTCCACCCCGGGGATGATTTCATCCACCAGCGTGTCCTCGGCCACAATGGCCAGCACCCGGGCCCCGGTGAGGGTGGTCTGGGCATAGCCGTCAAAGACGGTGGCAGGCACCTCCTTGCCAAACTCCACGCCGGACCAGCCCAGGTCCCCCAGGGCCTCCCGGGCCTTCCGGGCCCGGACGCGCTGGGCCTCCATCTCGGCCTCGAAGCCGGCCCGGTCCAGGGTCATGCCCTCGTCCTGGACCATCTCCTCGGTGAGGTCCACGGGGAAGCCGTAGGTGTCGTAGAGCTTGAAGGCGTCGCTGCCGGAGAACTGGGTCTCCCCCTGGGCCTTGTGGGCGGCCAGGAACTCGGCGAAAATCTTCAGCCCGCTGTCGATGGTTTTGGCAAAGTTCTCCTCCTCGGTGCGGATGACCTTGGTGATGTAGTCCTGCTTCTCCCGCAGGTCCTTGTACTCGCCCTCGTTCTCGTGGATGACGGTGTCGATGATCTGGTAGAGGAAGGGCTCGTTGACCCCCAGGAGCTTGCCGTGGCGGGCCGCCCGGCGGAGCAGCCGCCGCAGGACGTAACCCCGGCCCTCGTTGGAGGGGAGCACCCCGTCGCAGATCATGAAGGTGGCCGAGCGGATGTGGTCGGTGATGATCCGCAGGGACACGTCGCTGGCCTGGCTGTCGCCGTAGTGGGCGCCGGTGATCTCAGAGACCTTGTTGGTGATGTTCATCACGGTGTCCACGTCAAAGAGGGAGGCCACGTCCTGGCACACTACCGCCAGGCGCTCCAGGCCCATGCCGGTGTCGATGTTCTTCTGGACCAGCTCGGTGTAATGCCCTTCCCCGTCGTTGTCAAACTGGGAGAAGACGATGTTCCACACCTCGATGTACCGGTCACAGTCGCAGCCCACGGTGCAGGTAGGCTTGCCGCAGCCCCACTCGGGGCCCCGGTCGTAGTAGATCTCGGAGCAGGGTCCGCAGGGGCCGGAGCCGTGCTCCCAGAAGTTGTCCTCCTTGCCGAACTTGTAGATCCGCTCGGCGGGGATGCCGATCTCCTCGTTCCAGATGCGGAAGGCCTCGTCGTCGGCAGGGGTGGTCTCGTTGCCTTCAAAGACCGAGGGGTAGAGCCGGTCGGCCTCCAGGCCCACCCACTGGGGGCTGGTGAGGAACTCCCAGGCCCAGGCGATGGCCTCCTTCTTGAAATAGTCCCCGAAGGAGAAGTTGCCCAGCATCTCAAAATAGGTGCCATGGCGAGCGGTGTGGCCGATGTTCTCAATGTCCCCGGTGCGGATGCACTTCTGGCAGGTGCACACCCGGCGGCGGGGGGGCTCCTCCTCCCCCTTGAACCAGGGCTTCATGGGGGACATGCCGGCGTTGATGAGGAGCAGGGAGGGGTCGTTCTCCGGCACCAGGGGGAAGCTGGGCAGGCGGAGATGGCCCTTGGACTCGAAGAAGGAGAGGAACATCTCCCGCAGCTGGTTCAAACCGTAATACTTATGCATGGTAAACATACCTCCGATGAAAATGAATTTCTCTGCAAGTTTCTCACACCCATAGAAAAACGCCGCCCCTGAACGGCTTCAGGGGCGGCGTGGATTCACGGCGCGGTACCACCCTGATTACAGAGGGCAAAAGCCTCTGCGTCTCAGTCATTCGGTAACGGGAATGGCCCGGCCCGGTCCTCCCGGGCGGCTCTGGAAGTGGCTTTGTGCCGGACGTTTGCCAAGGGGCTTGCACCGTTTCCCCTCTCGCTTGGGCGGCCCGACACATGGGCTTCCTCATCGCCATGCTGCAATGTCGCTTTTTATTCTATCATGGATTTCGGCCCTGTCAAGGGAAAGTTGCAAAGCCCGCTTCCCTTACCGCTCGGTGCCCCAGAAGATGAGGGCCAGCATCCCCGGCCCGGTGTGGGAGCCGATGATGGGGCCGATGGGCACGGGGTAGATCTCGGTGTCCGGATAGACGGCCTTCACCTGGGCGGCCAGCTCCTCCGCCCGGTCCAGGCAGTCCCCGTGGCCCACCACGATGAGCTTGCCCTCTTCGGGGGTCCAGCCCTTCTTCATCCGGGCCATCTGGGCGGCCAGGGCCCGCTTGGCCCCCCGGGGCTTCTCCGCCACCTCCAGCTTGCCGTCCATGGACACGTGGAGCATGGGCTTGATCTGCAGCAGGGTGCCCATCATGGCCGCGGCGCCGGAGACCCGGCCGCCGTGCTTCAGGTGCTCAAAGGTGTCCACGGTGAACCAGTGGCACACCTTCTGCCGGTGGTCGTTGACCCACTGGACCATCTCGTCCAGGGTGAGGCCCTCCTTCTGCTTGCGCAGGGCCTCCCGCACCAGGAAGCCCTCCCCCACGGAGGCGCAGAGGGTGTCGATGCACACCACCCGCCCCTCGGGGTACTTGCCCTGGAGCTCCTCGGCGCAGATCACAGCCGCCTGATAGGTGCCGGACAGGCCGGAGGTGAAGCAGAGGTAGAGGACGTCCTCCCCCCGCTGCAGGCAGGCCTCGAAGTGCTCCAGATAGACGGTGGGGTTGATCTGGGAGGTGGTGGCGAACTTGCCCCCCCGCTGGGCGGCGTAGAACTCCTCCACGGTGATGTTCCCCCCGGGGCCGTAGGTGTAGGCGTCCTCCCCCAGGGTGATGTCCATGGGGATGATGTCCACCTCCGGCAGGCCGATCAGCATCTCCGGGGTCATGTCCGCGGTGGCGTCTGTGATGATGCGATAGTTTCTGTTCATGGAAGGGTTCCTCCTCTATTCTCTCCGCCGGGCGGGGATGGTCCCCGCCGGCCGCAACGGTCTCATGGCACGCGCCCGCCCCAAGGGTCCGGGCGCCCGTTTACGTGCAGTATAGCAAATCCCCAAAGGTTTGGCAAGAACCCCATCCAAAAAACCCCCATTCTCCGCCCATCCGGGACAGGGCTCGCCCGTTTCTGCCCAAACCCTTGGCTTCCGGGCGATTCATTCGCCTGGAAGCAAGTAAAGTATTCTGTTGGCCCGCCATAAGAAAAAGACGCACCCAACGGTGCGTCTTTTTCTTATGGTGGAGACAACAGAACTCGAATCTGTGACCTCTCGCGTGTGAGGCGAGCGCTCTACCAGCTGAGCTATGCCTCCATATGGTGACCCGTACGGGACTCGAACCCATGTTACCGCCGTGAAAGGGCGGTGTCTTAACCACTTGACCAACGGGCCGGAAGTGGTTCCGGGAGGTTGCCCTCCCAAAACCATGGTAGCGGCAACTGGATTTGAACCAGTGACACTTCGGGTATGAACCGAATGCTCTAGCCAACTGAGCTATGCCGCCGTGTTCGCCCGCCGTAACGAGCGATATTTAGTATATCGAACTCTCCCCCGTTTGTCAACAGGAATTTTTCGATTTTTTCAAAAATTTCCCCCCTGGGCCGCCCCGGTGACCAGGTGCACCAAAACCTGCGCCATGGTCTCCAGGGACTGGACGGGGATATACTCATAAACCCCGTGGAAGTGATACCCCCCGGTGGAGAGGTTGGGGCAAGGCAGGCCCCGCCAGCTCAGCTGGGCCCCGTCGGTGCCCCCCCGGATGGGGACGTCCCTGGGTTCCACCCCTGCCCGGCGGAAGGCTTCCCGGGCCCAGTCCAGCAGCTGGGGGTGGGGGAGGACCTTCTCCCGCATATTGTAATAGGAGTCGGTGAGCTTCACCTCCACCGTGCCCAGGCCGTACCGGGTCTCCAGGTAGAAGGCGATCCCCTCCAGGGTGCGCTTGCGCCGCTGGAAGCTGTCCCAGTCGTGGTCCCGGATGAGCCACTGGAGCCGGGCCAGGCTCTCGTCCCCCTCCATGGTGCACAGGTGGTAGAAGCCCTCGTACCCCTCGGTGTGGGCGGGGGACTCCGCCGGGGGGACCATGGCGATGAACTGGGCGGCCATGAGGCTGGCGTTGCGGAGCTTGTTCTTCCCCTCCCCCGGGTGGATGTTCACCCCGTGGAAGAGGACCTCCGCCTCGGCGGCGTTGAAGTTCTCATACTCCAGCTCCCCCAAGGGGCCGCCGTCCACGGTGTAGCCGAAGGCGGCCCCCAGCTTGTCCAGGTCCACATAGCCGGCCCCCCGGCCCACCTCCTCGTCGGGGGTGATGCACACCGCCACCCGGCCGTGGGGGAGCTCCGGGTGGGCGAGGAGGGTCTCCAGGGCGGTGAGGATCTCCGCCACCCCGGCCTTGTCGTCGGCCCCCAGGAGGGTGGTGCCGTCGGTGACCACCAGCTCCCGCCCCACCTGATCGGCCAGGTCGGGGAAGTCCGCCGGGGACATGGCGATGCCCTGCTCCTGGTTGAGCACCAGGTCCCCGCCCTGGTAGCGGACCACCCGGGCCCGGACGTGTTCGCTGGGCACCCGGGGGGCGGTGTCCAGGTGGGCCAGGAGGGCCAGCACCGGGACCCCCTCCTTCCCCGGGGAGGCGGGGAGCCAGGCGTACACCGCCCCGTTCTCCGCCAGGTGGGCCCCCTCCAGGCCCAGGGCCTGGAGCTCCCGGGCCAGTTCCGCCCCCAGCAGGCGCTGCTTGGGGGTGGAGGGGGTGTCCTGGGAAGTCTCCGAGGACTGGGTGTCATAACTTACATAGCGCAAAAAGCGTTCCAAGGCGGTCATGGTTCTGCCTCCTCCCAGGCTTTGGCCCGTTCCAGGGCCCGTTTCCATTGGGCATAGGCCCGGCTGCGGTCGGTTTTCGGGGTATAGATCTTCCCCCCGCCGGCCCGGGGGATCTCCTGGGGAGAGGACCACAGCCCCGCTCCCAGGCCTGCCAGGCAGGCAGCCCCCCAGGCGGTGGTCTCCACCACCGCCGGCCGCTCCACGGGGACCCCCAGGAGATCGGCCTGGAACTGCATCAAAAAGTCACTGACGCTGGCCCCGCCGTCGGCCCGAAGGGCGGGGATCTTCTGCCCCGCGTCCCGCTCCATGGCAGCGATGAGGTCGGCGGTCTGGTAGGCGATGCCCTCCAGGGTGGCCCGGCAGAGATGGGCCCGGGTGGTGCCCCGGGTGAGGCCCACCACCGCCCCCCGGGCGTACATGTCCCAATAGGGCGCCCCCAGACCGGTGAAGGCGGAGACCAGGTAGACCCCTCCGTTGTCCGGCACCTGCTCGGCCAGCACATCGCAGTCGCTGGCCTTCTCGATGAGCCCCAGCTCGTCCCGCAGCCACTGGATGGAGGAGCCGGCGTTGAACACGCTCCCCTCCAGCACGTAGGTGGTCTCGCCTCCCAGGCCCCAGCCTACGCAGGTGAGCAGGCCGTTTTGGGAAGTCACCGGCGCGGTCCCGGTGTTCATCAGGGTGAAGCAGCCAGTGCCGTAGGTGTTCTTCAGCTGCCCCGGGGCGAAACACCCCTGGCCGAAGAGAGCGGCCTGCTGGTCCCCCGCCATGCCCCGGATGGGCAGGCCGGCCAGGGCCTCCAGATGGGGCACCCCCGGGGCCACCACCCCCAGGTCCCCGCTGTTCTCCACCGGCCGGGGGAGGAGGATCTGGGGAACGTCCAACAGCTGGCAGAGGGTCTCGTCCCACCCCAGGCGGTGGATGTCAAAGAGCAGGGTGCGGCAGCAGTTGGAGTAGTCCGAGGCGTGGACCGTTCCCCCGGTGAGGTTCCAGAGCAGCCAGCTGTCTACGGTGCCGCACAGCAGCTCCCCCCGCTCGGCCCGCCGCCGGGCCCCGGGGATGTGGTCCAGCAGCCAGCGGTACTTGGTGCCGGAGAAGTAGGCGTCGGGCAGCAGCCCCGTCCGGGCCCGGATGGCCTCGGTGTACCCCTCCTCCTGGAGCTGGGTGCAGAAGGCCGCCGTCCGCCGGCACTGCCAGACGATGGCGCGGCCCACCGGCTGGCCGGTGGCCTTCTCCCACAGCAGGGCGGTCTCCCGCTGGTTGGCCAGGCCCAGGGCGGCAATGTCCCCCGGGGCCACGCCGCTGGCCGCCACGCACTGGGCCGCCGCCTGGAGTTGGCTGTCCAGCAGTTCCAGGGGGTCGTGCTCCACCCAGCCGGGCTGGGGGTAGTGCTGGCGGAAGGGGATCTGGCCCGTGGCCACCACTTCCCCGGCGGAGGTGAAGAGGATCGCCCGGGAACTGGTGGTGCCCTGGTCCAGGGCCAGGAGATAGTCCTTCATACCGTCACCCTCCTATCTTGACGAGGGCCGGCTCTGTGTTGTATCATGCCCTCGCTGCGTATGTTTTTCTCAGTGTACCACGTCCTGGACGGATTTTCCAGGGCGTTTTCTCCCAGGAGGTGCCCCCATGGTCTATCCCAACGTGACCCCCGCCGTCTTTCTCGCCCGGCCCAACCGCTTCGTGGCCCAGGTGCTGCTGGAGGGGCGGGAGGTGTCCGTCCACGTGAAAAACACCGGCCGCTGCCGGGAATTGCTCCTCCCCGGGGCCCGGGTGTGGCTCACCCCCGGCACCAACCCCCAGCGGAAGACGGCCTATGACCTCATCGCCGTGGAAAAGGGCGCCCGGCTCATCAACATGGATGCCCAGGCGCCCAACCGCGTCTTCTATGAATGGGCCGCCGGGGGCGGCTTCGTCCCCGGCCTCACCCTGCTGAAGGCCGAGCAGGCCTTCGGGGACTCCCGGTTTGACTTCTACTGGGAAGCCGGGGAACGAAAGGGGTTTGTGGAGGTCAAAGGGGTCACCCTGGAGGAGGGCGGCGCCGTCTATTTCCCCGACGCCCCCACCCAGCGGGGGGTGAAGCACCTCCACGGCCTCATGGGCTGCCTGGCATCGGGGTACGAGGCGGCGGTGTGCTTCGTCATCCAGATGGCCCAGGCGGACTTCTTCGCCCCCAACGACCGAACCCACCCCGCCTTTGGCCAGGCCCTCCGGGGGGCGGCCCAGGCGGGGGTCCAGGTGCTGGCCCACGCCTGCACCGTGACCCCGGACTCCCTCACCCTGGCCCAGGCCGTGCCGGTGCGGCTGTAAGGCTCACTCCTTCCGGAGGGAGGCCTGGAAGTCCCGCTTCTCCTGGCGCAGGCGGCGGATGCGGTCTGCCATGGTGACGGCAAGGCCCACCCAGATGATGCAGAAGGCGATGAACTGGTTCACGTCCAGGGCCTCGTGGAAGTACAGCAGGCCCACCAGGAACTGCAGGGTGGGGTTGATGTACATGAGGATCCCCGCCACGTAATAGGGGATCTCCTTCACCCCCCGATTGAACAGGAGCAGGGGCACCGAGGTCACCACCCCGCAGGCGGGCAGGAGCCAGAAGGAGGCGCCCCCCAGCACCCCCGCCAGCCCGCCGTGGCCGCTCTGCCACCAGAAGGAGAAGGCCAGGGCCACGGGGGTGACCCACAACGTCTCCACGAACAGGGAGGTCTGGGCGGTGAGGGGGACGTTCTTCTTAAACCCCCCGTAGACGGCGAAGGGCACCGCCACCAGCAGGGCCAGGGTGGGGAAGGTCCCCGTGCGCAGGGTGAGGAACAGAATACCCCCCACGGCGCAGAGGAAGGTGAAGGTCTCCGCCGGGGTGGGCTTTTCCCGGAAGGCGACCACCCCCACCAGGGCCACCACCACCGGCTCGATGAAATACCCCAGACTGGCCTGGAGGACGTGGCCGCTGTTCACCGCGTAGATGTACATCCCCCAGTTCACCGTGATGAGCACCCCGCACAGCAGGCAGTTGAGCATGGTCTTCCGGCTGCGGAAGGCGCCCTTCACCTCCCCCCACCGGCGGGCCAGCACCAGGTAGAGCCCCATGAACACCAGGGACCAGATCACCCGGTGGGCCAGGATGTACACCGAGTTCACCTGGGCCAGCAGGCTCCAGAAAATGGTCAGAAATCCCCACAGCACATAGGACCCGGTGACCGCCGCCAGGCCCAGGGTTTTTCTCTCCTGCACCGCGCATTCCCCTCTCTTTCGTCAAGTTTCTTCATTGTAAACCCCGCCTGGGGAGGCTGTCAATGGCAACGGCCCGGCCTTTTTCCCCTGCCTCTTGTGTTTTTCCCCCAGGTTCGCTATAATAGGGCGGTATGGATTGCAGGGGCGCGCCCCCTGCCAGTGAAACATTGAAAAAGGAGAGTTTCCATGGCTTCTACCCTCTTTACCCCCGGCAAGATCGGCACCCTCACCCTGCCCAACCGGGTGATCCGCTCCGCCACCCAGGACCCCTTCGGCCACCGGGACGGCACCTGCGACGCCAAGCAGGTGGACCTCTACCGGGAAATTGCCGCCGCCGGCACCGGCGCCATCATCACCGCCTACAGCTACATCTCCCCGGAAGCCCGGTCCACCGGGATCCAGGTGGGCTTTGCCACCCCGGAACAGCGGGCCAGCCAGAAGGAAGTGCTGGACGCCGTCCACGCCGCCGGGGGCAAGCTGATCCTCCAGCTGATGCACGCGGGCATGAACGTGTTCATGCCGGAAAAGCACGTGGCCGGGGGCAAGCTCCTGGCCCCCTCCGGCGGGCTCAAGGCCCCCAACGAGATGGAGACCACCGAGATCACCCCCGCCGACATGGACAAGATCCGGGCCGACTTCGTGGACGCCGCCCAGGCCGCCCAGGCCATGGGCTTTGACGGCGTCCAGCTCCACTGCGCCCACGGGTACCTTCTCAGCCAGTTCCTGGACCCCACCACCAACCTGCGCACCGACGACTACGGCGGCAGCGCGGAAAACCGCTTCCGCTTCCCCGGGGAATGTCTCACCGCCATCCGCCAGGCGGTGGGCCCGGACTACCCCGTCCTGGTGAAGGTAAACACCAACTGCGCCGGAGAGGCCGACGGGGCCTATGCCCAGGACATCCTCTACTTCTGCCGCCAGTTCGAGGCCCTGGGGGCCGACGCCATTGAGCTGTCCGGCTACAACTGGCTGGGCCTGGGCAAGAAGAAGGTGCCCACCTTCTACCTGGACCGGGCCAAGGCCATCCGCCAGGCAGTGAAGATCCCTCTCATCCTGGTGGGCGGCGTCCGGGGCCCCGAGAGCGCCCAGGCCATCCTGGACGCCGGCATCGACTTCGTCTCCGCCTCCCGCCCCTTCATCTGCCAGCCGGACTTCGTCCAGCACCTGGAAAAGGGGGAGGACTCCCCCTGCATCGGCTGCACCAAGTGCCTGGGCAACATCTGGGCCAAGGAGGGCCGCCGCTGCGTGAAGCACGAGATCCCCCCGGAGTTTGCCGCCCAGAACAGCTGAACATCCCCTTTACCCAACGGAACCCGCGCCGGAGGCTTTCGCCTCCGGCGCGTTCCATTCCCCTTTGACAAACCCCCTTTCCCTCTGTATAATAGAACATATGTTCTAGTTATTAGGAAAGGAGGCCTACCCATGTCCACCTGGCCCCAGCGGGTGCTGCGCTACGACGGCACCTATGCCGGCTTCCTCACCTGCGTGGGGGAGAGCTTCCGGCAGCGGATCTACCCCTTCTACTTCCTGCCCCCCCGGGGGGAGCAGACCGGCCTCTATCCCCTCCAGGCGGTCCCCACCGACCCCGCCCTGGCCCAGCGGGTCTACCGGGCCCTGGCGGGGGCGGCCTCCCCCGCCTTCCGGCGGCTGGTCACCTACGGCTTTCTCACCGACCTGCCCCTGCGGGAGCGGAACCTCTTCGACCTGATCTACCTGGCCTTCCACCAGGCCCTGCCCCAGGACCCCGCCGACGGCCGCATCCTGGTGCTCACCCGGGCCATCCGCCGCCTGGTGGACGAGGCCGAGCACTGGCAGGGCCGGGTCCGCTTGGCCGACTACGGCGGGGTGCTGGTGGGGCAGCTCGCCCCCCAGGCCCGAGTCCTGCCCCTGCTGCGCCTCCACTTCTGCCGGCGGCTGCCGGAGGGGGCCTTCCTCCTCCACGACCAGACCCACCGGGAGGGGCTGTTCTGGGCGGGGGGGAAGTGGAAGGTCCGCCCCGTGGACCGGCTGGACCTGGACCGCCCCGCCCGGGCCGAGGCCCAGTGCCGGCAGCTGTGGCGGCGGTTTCTCCAGTCGGTGGCGGGGGAGGGGGCGGCCAACCCCGCCCTCCGGCAAACCGACCTCCCCCTGCGCTTTCGGGGGGAAACGGCGGATTTTCATGCCCCCTGCCCCCCTGGGCGGGGGATTTCCCCGGATTTCCTGTCAGAAGCTTCCAAAAATGCCGATTCTCCGCCTTGACCGGGCGGGGGTGTCATAGTATAATTAGTCTAGCACCCAACTACATATCAACGGGCACTGCCCGCATTTTGAGGAGGAATTACCCCGTCATGGAGGACCCCATTGTATGGCCTATACTGCTGCAGATTATCCTGATCGCTCTCAACGCCGTCTTTGCCTGTGCAGAAATCGCCATTATCTCCGTCAGTGACAACAAACTCGCCCAGCTGGTCTCCCAGGGGGACAAGCGCGCCCTGCGCCTGGCCCGCCTCACCAGCCGGCCCGCCCAGTTCCTGGCCACCATTCAGATCGCCATCACCCTGTCCGGCTTCCTGGGCAGCGCCTTCGCCGCGGACAACTTCTCCGACCCCCTGGTGGCTGTGCTGGTGGACGCCGGGGTCCCCATCTCCGCCAAAACCCTGAATACCATCGCCGTGGTGGTGATCACCCTGGTGCTGTCCTACATCACCCTGGTCTTCGGCGAGCTGGTCCCCAAGCGCCTGGCCATGAAAAAGGCCGACTCCCTGGCCCTGGGCCTGTCGGGGCTGATCTCCACCCTGTCCACCATCTGCGCCCCGGTGGTGGCGGTGCTCACCGCCTCCACCAACGGCATCCTCCGCCTGCTGGGGGTGGACCCCAGCGCCGACGAGGACGAGGTCAGCGAGGAAGAGATCAAGATGATGGTGGACCGGGGCAACGAGAAGGGCGTCTTCGATTCCGCCACCAAGGAGTTCATCCAGAACGTCTTCGAGTTTGACGACCTCACCGTAGGGGAGTTCGCCACCCACCGCACCGAGCTGGACCTGCTCTGGACCGGCCAGACCCCGGAGGAGTGGAAGCAGATCATCCTGGAAACCCGCCACACCCGCTACCCTGTCTGCGACGGCTCCGTGGACCGGGTGGTGGGCGTGCTGGACTGCCGGGACTTCTTCCGGATGCAGGACCACCCCCTCCAGGAGATCCTGGACACCATCGTCAAGCCCGCCTTCTTCATCCCCGAGACCATCAAGGCCGACGTGCTCTTCCAGCAGATGAAGCAGCGCCGCACCTACTACGCCATGGTCCTGGACGAATACGGCGGCCTGTTCGGCGTGGTCACCATCAAGGACCTGCTGGAGCAGCTGGTGGGCGAGTTCCAGCAGGAGGGGGAGCTGCCCGAGATCCAGGCCCTGGACAACGGCATCTGGCGCATCCAGGGCTCCGCCCCCCTGGACGACGTGGCCCAGGAGCTGGGGGTGGAGCTGCCCGAGGAGGAGTACGACACCTTCGGGGGCTATGTGTTCAGCCTCTACGGTTCCGTGCCCCAGGACGGGCGGAAGATCACCCTGCAGACCGACCGGCTGCAGATCCAGATGGTCCACATCCAGGACCACCGCCTGGAGGAGGCCCTGGTCACCGTCCTGCCCCCTCCCCAGCCGGAGGAAAAGGAGAAAGACCGTGGGTAACCCCCCATTCCCCCCGCACCCCACCCGGGCCGGCCTTTGCCGGCCCGGTTTTTTGTCCCGGGGGGCCGGCCTTGGCTCTTGCGGAACGGGGCGGGGCATGGTAAAATAGTTTGTTATGAAATGCGGCTGTTTCACCGCCATTCTTTCCTGGAGGTTATGCTCTTGTCTCAATACGAATCTGAAATCAATCGCCGGCGGACCTTTGCCATCATCTCCCATCCCGACGCCGGCAAGACCACCCTGACGGAAAAGTTCCTGCTCTACGGCGGGGCCATCGCCCAGGCCGGCCAGGTGAAGGGGAAGAAGAACACCCGGGCCGCCGTGTCCGACTGGATGGAGATCGAAAAGCAGAGAGGCATCTCCGTGACCTCCTCCGTCCTCCAGTTCCAGTACGACGGCTTCTGCATCAACATCCTGGACACCCCGGGGCACCAGGACTTCTCCGAGGACACCTACCGCACCCTCATGGCCGCCGACTCAGCCGTGATGGTCATCGACGGGGCCAAAGGGGTGGAGGCCCAGACCCGGAAGCTCTTCAAGGTCTGCGTCATGCGGGACATCCCCATCTTCACCTTCATCAACAAGATGGACCGGGAGGCCCGGGACCCCTTTGAGCTGTGCGAGGAGATCGAGAAGGAACTGGGAATCGAGACCTACCCCGTCAACTGGCCCATCGGCTCCGGGAAAGACTTCCTGGGGGTCTATGACCGCAGCCGGGGGGAGATCCTCCACTTCTCCTCCAACACCAACGCCAAGAAGTCCGCCGCCACCCAGATCGACCTGGACGACCCCATCCTCACTGACATGCTGGGCCAGACCCGGCGGGACCAGCTCATCGAGGACATCGAGCTGCTGGACGGGGCTTCCTGCGACTTTGACCTGGACCGGGTGCGCCACGGGAAACTCTCCCCGGTGTTCTTCGGCTCGGCCCTGACCACCTTCGGGGTGGAGCCCTTCCTGGAGGCCTTCCTCCGGATGACCACCCCGCCCCTCCCCCGGCACAGCAGCCAGGGGGAGGTGGACCCCCAGTCGGACTTCTTCTCCGCCTTCGTCTTTAAGATCCAGGCCAACATGAACAAGGCCCACCGGGACCGGATCGCCTTCCTCCGGGTGTGCTCGGGGCACTTTGAGGCGGACAAGGAAGTCTACCACGTTCAGGGGAAGAAGAAGCTCCGCCTCTCCCGGCCCCAGCAGATCATGGCCGCCGAGCGGGAGATCATCGAGGAGGCCTATGCCGGGGACATCCTGGGGGTCTTTGACCCGGGGATCTTCTCCATCGGGGACACCCTGTGTTCCCCGGGGCAGAAGTTCCGCTTCGACCCCATCCCCACCTTCGCTCCCGAGCACTTCGCCCGGGTGCGGCCGGTGGACACCATGAAGCGCAAGCAGTTCCTCAAGGGCACGGAGCAGATCGCCCTGGAGGGTGCCATCCAGATCTTCAAGCTCCCCTACACCGGTATGGAGGAGGTCATCGTAGGCGTAGTGGGCACCCTGCAGTTTGACGTGTTCCAGTACCGCCTGCGCAGCGAGTACAACGTGGAGATCCGCATGGACCCCCTGCCCTATGAGTTCCTGCGGTGGATCCGCGAGCCCGTGGAGTTCCACGAGACCGACCTGGTCCTGGGCAACGACACCAAGCTGGTGGAGGACTACAAGGGCAACAAGCTGCTCCTCTTCTCCTCCTTCTGGTCCATCAAGTGGGTCACGGACCACAACCCCCAGCTGGTGCTCACCGAGTTCAACGAACGCACCGACGAGGAGGACTGACCTCCCCGCCCCACCCCCCAACGGGAAAAGGAGGAGATTCTATGAAACCTTTGATCATCGGCATCGCCGGGGGCACCGGCTCCGGCAAGACCACCCTGGTGGACCGGCTGCGGGAGCAGTTCGGGGAGAACATCAGCGTCCTCAACCACGACAGCTACTACGCCGCCCACCACGACCTGACCCTGGAGGAACGCCAGGGGCTCAACTACGACCACCCGGCCTCCTTCGACACCGACCAGCTGATCCAGGACCTGGAGGACCTGCGCCAGGGGAAGGCCGTCCAGTGTCCCGTCTACGACTACACCATCCACGACCGCACCGAGGAGACCGTCACCGTCCACCCCACCAAGGTCATCCTGGTGGAGGGCATCCTCATCTTTGAGAACAAGGCCCTGCGGGACCTCATGGACATCAAGCTCTTCGTGGACACCGACGCCGACGTGCGCATCCTCCGCCGCATCCTCCGGGACGTGAAGGACCGGGGCCGCTCCCTGGACTCGGTGGTGGAGCAGTACCTCACCACCGTGAAACCCATGCATGAGCAGTTCGTAGAACCCTCCAAGCGGTACGCCGACGTGATCGTCCCCGAGGGGGGGAAGAACCTGGTGGCCCTGATGATGATCATCCAGCGCATCGCCTACCACATCGAGCACGGGGACATCGTCTCCCAGCAATAACCCCATTCCACACTTGAAAGGACAGAACATCGCCATGAAACGCACGGAAATCGCCCGCATCTTCGCGGACATGGAGCACTACGGCGGCCAGGCCGTCACCGTCTGCGGCTGGGTCCGCACCATCCGGGACATGAAGAACTTCGGCTTCATCGAGCTCAACGACGGCTCCTGCTTCAAGAGCCTCCAGGTGGTCTTTGAAACCGCCACCCTGGAAAACTACAAGGAGATCGCCAAGCAGAACGTAGGGGCCGCCCTGGTGGTCCAGGGGACCGTGGTCCTCACCCCCGGGGCCAAGCAGCCTCTGGAGCTGAAGGCCGCCGCCATCCAGGTGGAGGGCACCTCCGCCCCGGAGTATCCCCTGCAGAAAAAACGCCACGGGGTGGAGTTTCTCCGCACGGTGGCCCACCTGCGCCCCCGGACCAACCTCTTCTCCGCGGCCTTCCGGGTGCGCTCGGTGGCCGCCTTCGCCATCCACGAGTTCTTCCAGGAGCGGGGGTTTGTCTACGTCCACACCCCCATCATCACCGCCAGCGACTGCGAGGGGGCCGGGGAGATGTTCCGGGTGACCACCCTGGACCCCCAGAATCCCCCCCGGCTGGAGAACGGGGAGGTGGACTACAGCCAGGACTTCTTTGGCAAGCCCGCCAGCCTCACCGTCTCCGGCCAGCTCAACGCGGAGAACTTCGCCATGGCCTTCGGCAACGTGTACACCTTCGGCCCCACCTTCCGGGCGGAGAACTCCAACACCCAGCGCCACGCCGCCGAGTTCTGGATGATCGAGCCGGAGATGGCCTTCTGTGACCTGGCCGGGGACATGGACGTGGCCGAGGACATGATCAAATACGTCATCCGCGCCGTGCTGGAGCGCTGCCCCCAGGAGATGGACTTCTTCAACGCCTTCGTGGACAAGGGCCTGCTGGACCGGCTGCGCCACGTGGAGAGCTCCGACTTTGCCCGGGTCACCTACACCGAGGCGGTGGAGATCCTGAAACAGCACAACGACAAGTTCGACTTCAAGGTGGACTGGGGCACCGACCTGCAGACCGAGCACGAGCGGTACCTCACCGAGGAGGTCTACCAGCGCCCGGTGTTCGTCACCGACTATCCCAAGGACATCAAGGCCTTCTACATGCGCCTCAACGACGACGGCAAGACCGTGGCCGCCGCCGACTGCCTGGTCCCCGGCATTGGGGAGATCATCGGCGGCAGCCAGCGTGAGGAGCGCCTGGAGGTCCTGGAGGCCCGGATCCGGGAGCTGGGCATGAACCCCGAGGACTACTGGTGGTACCTGGACCTGCGGCGGTTTGGCTCCTGCAAGCACGCCGGCTTCGGCCTGGGGTTTGAGCGGATGGTCATGTACCTCACGGGCATCGCCAACATCCGGGACGTGCTGCCCCACCCGCGCACCGTGGGCAACGCGGAGTTTTGAATTTTGGGAGGGGCGAGGAACGGTTGCGCTTCGTTCGGGAGGCCGGTGACGCGGGGGTGTCGGGTTGCCTGCCTGGCCCGTGGCCCCTCCCAAAATTGGGGGTTGCAGCCCTCTGCATGCACGGCCCCTTAGGGGGCCGCACACTGGAGGGCTGAGAGGTGTTTTTTCCGGGGCGCATGTCCCCGGAAAAAACGGATTTTAGTTGGTTCCGCCGGCTGCGGCCGGCGGAAGTCTGCGACGCTTGCCCTACCGGGCGAGTCCGTTGGGTTGGAGAGGCCGGCGGAAATTTGCGACGCTTTTTGGGTCCGTTGTGGGAATGGTTTTCCTGCAGCGGGCCCATGTTTTCGTTTTGGGGGAAATTTTTTTGGAAGTTGCCCGCACATTTGGCGGGGCTCATCCGTTATACAGGGTGAAAGGGGGCGATCCCACCATGGACTTGGAGGCCCAATATGACAAACTGTACCGGTACTGCTACTTCCAATGTAAGGACGTCCAGGCCGCCGAAGACGTGGTGCAGGAGACCTTCCTTCGCTGGTTGGAGCACTACCCCGGGCAGAAGGAGCGGGAGGCCATCCCCACCCTCTACACCATTGCCCGGAACCTGTGCGTGGACCTGGCCCGGCAGCGGACCCCCCTCCCCCTCCGGGAGAGCGACCGCCAGACCCCGGATCCCGCCGGGGACTGGGCGGAGAAATGGGACCTGGAACGGGTCCTGGCCCGGCTGCCCCAGGAGGACCAGACCCTCCTGCTGCTGCGCTACGCCAACCAGGTGCCGGTCCAGGCCCTGAGCAAGCTCACCGGCCTGTCCCGGTTTGCCATCTATCGAAAATGCGCCAAGCTGCTGGCCTGGTGCAAGGACGCCTTGCGAGAGGAGGAATCCCCATGAACCGAAGGTTCCAAAAAAAGCTGGCGGCCTGCTTCACCCCGCCGCCCCCGGTGGGGAAGGCGGCCTTCCTGGCCCGGCTCCCCCAGCCCACCCTGTCCCTGGGCCAGTTCGTGGGGGGGCAGGCCCGGTATATCCAAAAGCAGACCTGGCTGCTCTCCCTGGTGGTGCTGGTGCCGGTGCTCTGGGGGACGGACCTGTGGATCACCGCCGCCCTGCTCCCCTTCCTGGTGCCCTTGGCGGTGAGCGAGGGGGCCAAATCCACCCTCTACGGCATGGAGGAGTTGGAGACCGCCTCCCGCTTCTCCCGAAAAAGCGTGCTGCTGGCCCGGCTGTGCCTCATCGGCACCTTCCACGCCGTGCTGCTGCTGGCCCTGACCTTGCTGCTGGGGGGCAGCCAAGGCCTCTCCCTGGGCCGGACGGGGGCCTATCTGCTGGCCCCCTACCTGCTCACCGCCTGGGGCAGCCTGTGGCTCTCCCGCCGGCTCCGGGGGCGGGAAGTGCTCTACGGGGCCACCGCCCTGGCCGTGCTGGCCAGCGGCAGTTACAGCGCCGCCGTCTTTCTGGCCGACGACCTGTTTGCCCTGGGAGCGCTCCCCTGGTGGAGCTTGGCGGTTGCCCTGCTGGCAGCGGCCCTCATCGGGGAAGGCATCGCCTTTGCCAAACGGATCAAGGAGGACACATGGAACTTGTCATTCGAAACCTAACCAAGCAATACCCCAACAAACTGGCGGTGGACGGGGTGAACCTCACCCTCCGCCCGGGGGTGTACGGCCTGCTGGGGGCCAACGGGGCAGGGAAGACCACCCTCATGCGGATGCTCTGCGGCATCCTCCACCCCACCGGGGGGGAGATCACCCTGGACAGCCTCACCGTGGACCAGGAGGACTACCGGGCCAGCCTGGGCTACCTGCCCCAGGACTTTGGCTACTACCCCGGCTTCACCGGGATGGACTTTCTCCTCTACCTGGGAGCCCTAAAGGGCCTGCCCCGGCCCCAGGCCAAGGCCCGGGCGGCGGAGCTGCTGGACCTGGTGGGCCTGTCGGAGGTGGCCAAGCGGAAGCTCAAAACCTACTCCGGCGGGATGAAGCAGCGGCTGGGCATCGCCCAGGCCCTGCTGAACCACCCCCAACTCCTGATCCTGGACGAGCCCACCGCCGGGCTGGACCCCAAGGAGCGGGTGCGCTTCCGGGACCTCATCGCCCAGTGGGGGGAGCACTGCATTGTGCTTTTGTCCACCCACATCGTCTCGGACATCGCCCACATCGCCGACGTGGTGCTGCTCATGAAGGAGGGGCGGATCATCCACAACGGCCCGGCGGCAGACATCGACGACCTGGAGGCCTTCTACCTCCGGGCCTTTGGAGAGGAGGGGCCCCATGCTTGACCTGTACCGCTTTGAACTGAAAAAGATTCTCGCCCAAAAGCTCCTGTGGATCCTTGCCGCGGCCATGCTCCTGGGGCTGGCCGTCTTTGGGGTCGCCACAGAGGTTCGCCCCACCAACAGCGGCCTGCCTATGCGAGAAGTCATCGCGCTGCAGCGGGAGGGCAGCCAGGAACTGGCCGGCCAAACGGTGGACCAGGCCTTTCTGGACCGGCTGCTTCCCCTGTTCACCGACCCGGAGGCAAACACCGAGGCCCAGCTGAAGTACAACGACTTTTTCAACTGGCTGACCCTCATCCTGGGCACCGCCCACCGGCAGGAGATCCTCCAAACCGACGAGGCCCGGCTGTATGAGGCCCTCTGGTACCAACTGGCCCCGGACCCCCAGGCCGCCGGCCTGACTCAGGAAGAGATCGCCCATTGGACGGAGCAGGCCCAGGCCCGCCTGGCCCAGCCCCTGGTGTACCAGGGCTACCACGAGGGCTGGCAGACCGCCGCCCACGGGATCGAGGTGATGGTCTTTCTGGAGATCCTCTTCCTGGCCGTCGTCTTGGCCCCCCTTTTCCCCCAGGAACACCTGCGGCGGACCGACCAGCTGATCCTCTCCTGCCGCTTTGGCCGGGGCAAGGCCTACGCCGCCAAACTCCTGGCGGGGGTCACCGTGGGGGTGGGGTTCACCGCCCTGCTCCTGCTGGCCTACCTGGGGATGCTGGGCCTGGTCTACGGGCTGGAGGGGGCGAATGTGCCCGCCCTGTTCACCCACCTGTTCCCGGCAGACCTCACCATCGGGGAGATGGTGGGCATCCTGTTCCTGGCCGCTCTGGCGGCGGCCGTCCTAGTGAGCGTGGCGGTGATGCTCCTGGCGGAGCTCACCCGGAACGCCATCGCCGCCATGGCGGTGGTGCTGGGCATCCTCCTGCTGACCACCATGATCTACGCCGTGCCGGAGAACCTGCGGGTGCTGGCTACCCTGTGGTACGGCATCCCCAGCAACTTCCTCTGCCTGCGCGGGGCCTTCCGGTATCCCCTGCTCACCTTGGGGGAAGCCGCCTTTCCCACCTGGCAGGTAACCCCAGTGGTGTGGCTTCTCCTGGCCCTGGTGATCGCCCTGGCCGGGCGGTGGGTCTATAACCGCTACCAGGTGGGCGGCCGGTGAGCCGGCCGAACACCCGGCAAAACGCAAAGCGCGAAGGGACCGTGTCCCTTCGCGCTTTGTCTTACCACACCCCTGGGGTCTTTCGCAGGCGGCAGTGGTAGCTGGGATCCTCCGGCCCCGGGTAGGTCACCTGCTGGAGCGCTCCCCCCTGGACCATGGCCTCCAGCCGACAGGCCAGTTCCCCGTCGCCGATGCCCAGCTGGTACTTCCCCAGCACGGTTCCCACCACCTGGGCGGCGGAAAACTCCGCCGGTCGGGCAGCGATCTCCCGGCGGAGGAAGGGGTCGTACCAGTCCTCCGGCACGCTCATCAGCCGTCCATTCACCACCGCCCGGAGAGGGGCATTCTCCTTCTGGAGGTCCTGCCACGTCCCCGCCAGGCCCCGGAGAACATTGGCCGGCAGCCGCCGCCCGGTTTGGGCCAGGCGGCCCCACATCCAGGGTTCCATCTCCCCCCAGCTGTTCCAGCGGATCACCGTGCCGTCGGGCCGCTCCCAGAAGTCCGGCAGCACCACCTGGGTCACGGAGACCTTCTCCAGCCCCAGCGGCCGAAGGGTGTGGGCCAGCCAGGCCAGGCCGCAGGCGTCGTCCGGCCCCGGCCCCGTCCACACCCGGACGGCCTCTCCCTGGCCGGCCCGGTCCAGCAGAGCCTTGTGGGACGCCCGCCCCCGGGCCAGCAGGGTCTCCGCCACCTCCGCCGCCAGGAAGGGGTAAACCCCCATGACCTTCCGCAGGGCTGCTTCCCGCTGGGGGCCGATGCCCTCCTCGGTGATCTCCCCCACGCTGTGAGCCAAGGGGAAGGCCAAGATATCCCCCGGCTGCCCGGGAAGGGGAAGGCTCTCCGCCCACCCCTGGGCTTCCTCCTGCTGCCAGCGGCGCTCCGCCGCCCGCAGGCGGGCTTCCTCCTCCGGGGAGAGGGGGGCCTCCCCTTCTTCCCTGCAATAGAGTACAGTGCCCTCCTCCGCCACTTTGTACCGGTCTGCCAACGCCTGCCGCAGGCTGCCGGCGGCGCTGTCGTCAAAGACCACTTCCAACATCGAGGCGCCCTCCTTTCTTACTTGGGCCCAGTATAGCAGAGTTGCCCCGCCGGGGCAAGGGGGGGCGCCCCCGTTGGTACGGACCCTTCGGGCAGTGCCTCCGAAGCGGCCTCGGGGCGCAGCGCCCCGTTGCCCCGCCTACCCGGCGGAGGCCCTGCTTTCTTTATAAGAAAGCAGGGGGAAAGAAGCGCAGGGCTCCGCCCTGCACCCGGATTTTTAAGGCCGCTCGCTGCTCGCTCGCTCCATCTTTTGGGTTGGGAGACGCAGCGAAACGGTCGTGGGTGCTATCGTAACCCATGTACGGGCCCTGATTTGGGGACTTTCTTTTTGGAAAATGTTTTTGGCTGGATTTTCCCGGCCCTTTCCCTCCGTCTTCTAACCCACATTTCCCAGCCCGCCCAGCCGGGGGGCGGGCCGCTTCCCACGGGGGATGCAGGGCCGCAGGCCAGGCCAGAGAAAAAAGGCCCACCCTCCTTCTGCCATCGGCCAGAAAAGGGTGGGTCCAGGGAGGGGAGAAACTCTCCCCTCCCTGGGACTCTTTGCGTCCGGGCTTTCTCTAGAGAAAGCCTGGATCCCCGCCCCGGATAGGGGCGGGACCCACGTAGCGGGGCTCGGGCCACGCCGAGGCCAACGGCAGGGGCTGCCGATACCATCCGGGACCTGTCGGGGCGAGGCTCACGCCCCTGCCTTCCCCTCCATCAGGCGCAGGTTCTCCCGAATCCGTGGGTCCTCCGGGGCCAGCTCCGCCGCCTTCCGGGCGGCCTGGGCGGCCTTGGCGTACT
The DNA here is from genome assembly GCA_019115545.1 of Candidatus Evtepia faecavium. Classification (GTDB taxonomy): domain Bacteria; phylum Bacillota; class Clostridia; order Oscillospirales; family Oscillospiraceae; genus Evtepia; species Evtepia faecavium. The sequence continues at coordinate 27,646 of DXDK01000046.1, read as the reverse complement.
GCCCGGTGTAGTAGTACCCCAGACTGGCCAGGTCCCAGGGGTGCTCTCCCCAGGCCGCGGCCTCGCTGATGTAGGTCCTGGGCCGGGTGGAGATGGCCAGGGCCCGCTCCGCCCCCCACAGCACCCCCGGCCAGTCCTCCCGGCGGTAGCAGAGGTCGGCCAGGTCCAGCCAGGGCTCCCGGAGGTGGGGGGCCTCCCCCGCCGCCCGGAGGAGCCACCGCTCCCCCTCCCCCTCCATGGCCAGGGCGAAGCAGTCCTTGGCCAGCAGGCGCATGGAGGCGCACCGCTCATCGGCCCAGGTGGCCGTGGGGAGGGCCAGGTGGCGCTTGAGCAGGGCGATGCTCTCCTCCCAGCGCCGGTGGAAGAAGTATTCCCGGCCCAGGTAGTGGACGTTCCGGTCGTTGTCCGGGTCCTCCTCCACCGCCAGCTCCAGCAGGGGGAGGTACTGGGCCCGGGACTTGGCCGGGTCGGGGTGGTGCTCCAGATGAACCCCCTCCACATACCGGGCCACCGGGTCCCCGCCGTCGAAGGCCAGGACCTCGTGGACGGGGTGGACCCACCGGCAGCCCCACCGGCGGTGGATCTTGTCGTACCAGTACACCGTCCCCTCCCGGCCGTCGGGGAGGAAGTTCCAGGTGTAGCGGTAGAGGAGCCGGTCGGTCCCCGGGGTCCAGGCGGCCTCCACCTTCTCCCGCCAGCCGGGCTGGAAGACCTCGTCCAGGTCGGTGCACACGCAGATGTCCGCCTCTGGCGGCACCAGCTCCAGGGAGCGGTTCCGGGCGGTGTCGAACCGCCAGGGGGAGATGGTCTCCTCCCTCACCTGGGCCCCCAGGGCCCGGAGGCGCTCCGGGGTGCCGTCGGAGGAGCCGGTGTCCAGGACGAACACCCCGTCGGCCTCCCCCATGGAGGCCATCCACCGGTCCACGAATTGCCCCTCATCCTTACAGATGGCATAGACTGCAACGTACATACATCCTCCTCTCCCGAAAGAAAGGGCGGCGCATCCCGCGCCGCCCTTCTCTCGTGCCCTTTTGCCTCAGGTGGACAGCAAGCCCGCTGTCCGCAGGTTGGCCAGCAGCTGGTTGAACTGGGTCACCACGTCGGTGGAGTTGGTGGCGTCGTTCACGGCAGCCGCCGGGGTGATCTGGGCCGCAGGGCCCGTGGGGCCGGTGGGACCGGCTGCCCCTGTGGCCCCGGCAGCCCCCGCAGGGCCGGTGGGCCCGGTGGGACCGGTGGCACCGGCAGCCCCCGTGGCCCCGGCAGCCCCGGCAGGCCCCGTGGGGCCGGTAGGCCCGGCGGCGCCCGCTGTCCCCGCGGTGCCCGCAGGGCCCGTGGGACCGGTGGGGCCGGCTGCCCCGGCCGCGCCAGCAGGGCCGGTGGGGCCCGTAGGTCCGCCAGCAGGGCCGGTGGGTCCGGTGGCCCCGGCAGGGCCGGTGGGCCCGGTGGCACCCGCCGTCCCCGCAGTACCCGCAGGGCCGGTAGGACCGGTGGGGCCGGCTGCCCCGGCAGGGCCGGTGGGGCCCTCCTGACCGGCTGCCCCCGCGGTGCCCGCAGGGCCCGTAGGGCCGGTGGGACCGGTGGGCCCGGTCTCCGTGGCGGTGAGGAGGGTGTAGTCGGGGGAGGTGCCGGGGGTGCCGGTGGGGTCGGCCACCCGGGCCCGGAAGAGGCCCCCGTTATAGAGGACCAGGTCCCCCTGGGCATACTGGGTGCCGGGGGTGTAGGTGGTGGCGGCGTCCAGCCCAGGGCCGGCGGGGCCCACGGGACCGGTGGGGCCGGTGGCCCCCATCGGTCCGGCAGCGCCGGTGGCGCCCGGGGCCCCGGTGGCGCCCGTGGCCCCGGTAGGGCCCGTGGGGCCGGTGGGACCGGCGGGGCCCACGGCCCCGGTGGAAGCCGCACCGGAAGCACAACCTGCCCCGGGGCAAAGGAAACGCCCCTCCCGCCAGGGCGGGAGGGGTGTTCCAGAAAGAAAGGAATGAAGAAAAGGAATGGCGCCTCAGGACAGGCGGCTGTCCTGGTCCATCAATGCGTACTTCCGGGCAAAGGCCTTGTAGGTCCGGGTGAAGGAGGGGCTGCCCGCCTTCACGTAGTCCAGCAGCTCGTGGACCCCCAGGCTGTTGTGGGTCATCTCGATGACGCAGCCGGCGATGTTGGAGCAGTGGTCCGCCACCCGCTCCAGGTCGGTGAGCAGGTCCGACCACACAAAGCCCTGCTCGATGGTGCACTCCCCCCGCTGCAGCCGGAGGATGTGCCGGTTCCGCAGCTGCTCCTTCAGGGTGTCCACCACCTCTTCCAGGGGTTCCACCTCCATGGCCTTGTCCAGGTCGTTCTCCAGGAAGGCGGTGAGGGAGAGGTCCATGATCTCTTCCACGGCGGCGAAGAGGATGTCCAGCTCCTTCTGGGCCGCCGGGCTGAAGCGCAGGCCCTTGCTGCGCATCTCCTCCGCCGACTCCACCAGGTTCACCGCGTGGTCGGAGATGCGCTCGAAGTCCCCGATGATGTGCAGCAGCTTGGAGACCTGCTGGCTGTTCTCCTCGCTGAGGTCGGCCCGGGCCAGCTTCACCAGGTAGGTGCCCAGCATGTCCTCGTACTGGTCGGCCTCCGCCTCCGTCTCCCGGACGGCTTGGGCGGCCTTGGGGTCGTACTCCTTCACCAGGGCGCAGCCGGTGCGCATGGCGTCCATGGAGATGCGGGCCATGGTCCCCGCCACTTCCTGGCAGCGGCCGATGGCCATGGTGGGGGTGGCCAGCAGGCGCTCGTCCAGGATCTGGATCTTGTCGGGGGTCTTCCCGTCGGGCACCAGGCGGCAGGCCATCTTCTCCAGCAGCCCCGAGGCGGGGAAGAGCAGCAGGGTACACAGCACGTTGAAGGCGGTGTGCACCACGGCGATGCCCACCTGATCAATGGACCCGCCCACAAAGGAGAAGTGGACGAAGGCGTTGACCACATAGAACACGATGAGCCACACCACCGTGCCCACGATGTTGAAGAGCAGGTGGACCACCGCGGCCCGCTTGGCGTTCTTGTTGGCCCCCACCGAGGAGATCAGGGCGGTGACGCAGGTGCCGATGTTCTGGCCCATGATGATGGGGATGGCGGCCCCATAGGTCACCTGGCCGGTGGCGGAGAGGGCCTGGAGGATACCCACGGAGGCAGAGGAGCTCTGGATGATCCCCGTGAGGATGGCCCCGGCCAGCACGCCCAGGATGGGGTTGGTGAACATCAGGAACAGGTTGCGGAACTCGGGCACGTCCTTCAGGCCGGCCACGGCGCCGCTCATGGTGTCCATGCCGAACATCAGCACGGCGAAGCCCAGCAGGATCATGCCGATGTCCTTCTTCTTGTCGCTCTTGGACATCATGGTCAGCCCCACGCCGATGATGGCCAGGATGGGGCTGAAGGACATGGGCTCCAGCAGGCGGATGAAGAAGTTGCCGCTGCTGATGCCCGAAAGGCTCAGGATCCACGCGGTCACGGTGGTGCCCACGTTGGCCCCCATGATGATCCCGATGGCCTGGCGGAGGGAGAGCAGTCCGGAGTTCACGAAGCCCACCACCATCACCGTGGTGGCGGAGGAACTCTGGATCACCGCCGTGACCCCCAGGCCCGTGAGGAAGCCGAAAATTTTCCGGGAGGTGAGTTTGCCCAGCAGCTCCTTGAGCTTGCTGCCCGCCCGGCGCTCCAGGGAGTTGCCCATGACGTTCATACCGAACAGGAACAGGGCCAACCCGCCAATCAAGGTCAACACATCAAATAGATCCATTTTAACCCTCTCTTGTCTTTGATTTCACGTTTCTTTTACCTATTTGCGGAAAACAGGACAAGTTTAGAGGGGAAACGTAAAATGCAAAACCACGTTCGGGTTAAATCTGTGTAAAGTTGTGATTTTTTCAGGCTCTGCCGTCGGGCTCCACCCAGCGGCCGTCCTTGGACCGGGTGCCGGTGACGGCGTACTCCACCCACTCGGCCAGGTTGGTGGCGTGGTCGCCGATGCGCTCGAGATACTTGGCCACCATAAACACGTCCAGCAGCTCCTCGCCGCCCTCCTTGTCGTTGGCGATCTGGCTGACCAGCTCGGCCTTGATCTTGTCAAACCACTGGTCCACCACGTCGTCGTAGGCGATCACCGCCCGGGCCTGGTCGATGTCCAGGTGGATGAAGGCCTCCACGCTGTCGCTGATCATCTTCACCACGTCGGTGGCCATCTGGTTGAGGTGCTCGTGCTGGGAGGAGCCCTTGCGGATGAACCGGGCCAGCTCGGCGATGTCCGAGGCCTGGTCGCCGATGCGCTCTAAGTCGGTGATCATCTTCAGGGCGGCGGTGATCCGGCGCAGGTCCTTGGCCACCGGCTGCTGCCGGAGGAGGAGTTTGGTGCACAGGGCCTCGATCTCCCGCTCCATGTCGTCGATCTCCCCGTCCAGGGCGAACACCTGGGCCTCCAGGCCCTCGGCCTTCTCCTCTTCCTCCTCCAGGGTCTTCACGGCCACGGCGATGGCCTGCTGGCAGAGGCCGCCCATCACCACCATCTGGTGATACATCTCTTCCAGCTGCTGTCTGAATTTCTCCCGCATTATCCGAACCTCCCTGTGATGTATTCTTCGGTACGCTTGTCCGTGGGGGTGGAGAAGATGGTCTCCGTGTCACCGAACTCCACCAGCTCTCCCAGCAGGAAGAAGGCGGTCTTGTCGGACACACGGGCCGCCTGCTGCATGTTGTGGGTGACCATGATGACGGTGTACTTCTCCTTCAGCTCCACCGCCAGGTCCTCGATCTTGGAGGTGGAGATGGGGTCCAGGGCCGAGGTGGACTCGTCCATCAGCAGGACCTCCGGCTCGTTGGCCAGGGCCCGGGCGATGCACAGGCGCTGCTGCTGCCCGCCGGAGAGGCCCAGGGCGCTCTTCTTCAGGCGGTCCTTCACCTCGTCCCAGATCGCCGCGTCCCGGAGGGACTTTTCCACGATCCGGTCCAGGTCGGCCCGGTTGCGGATGCCGTGGGTCCGGGGGCCGTAGGCCACGTTGTCATAGATGGACATGGGGAAGGGATTGGCCTTCTGGAACACCATGCCGATCTGCTTGCGCAGCCAGGTGATGTCCAGGTTCCTGTCAAAGATGTTCTGCCCCTCAAAGCAGACCTCCCCCTCGATGTGCACCCCGGGGACCAGGTCGTTCATCCGGTTCAGGGTCTTCAGGAAGGTGGACTTGCCGCAGCCGGACGGGCCGATGAGGGCGGTGATCTGGTGGACGGGGATGTCCACGTTGATGTCCTTCAAGGCGTGGTGGCCCCGGTCGGCGGCGCTGGTCTTGCCGTCGGTGCCATACCACAGGTTGAGGGACTTTACGGTGATGATATCGTCAGCCATGGTTAGCGGTCCTTTCTTTTCAGTTTCTTGCCTGCCAGGGAGGCGCCGAAGTTGATGATGAGCACCAGGATCATCAGCACCGCCGCAATGGCAAAGGCCACGTCCATCTCCCCTCGCTCGCTGGCGTAGACGTACAGGGCCACGGTCAGGGTGGCGGAGGAGGACTGGAGGGAGGTGATGAAGTCGTTCAGGGCCAGGCCGAACCCGGCGGTGAACAGCAGGGCGGCGGACTCCCCCACGATCCGGCCGATGGCCAGGATGCAGCCGGTGACGATGCCGTCCACGGCGTTGGGCAGCACCACGGTGCGCACCATGTGCCACTTGCCGGCCCCCAGGGCCAGGGACCCCTCCCGGTAGGACTGGGGCACGGTCTTCAAACTCTCCTGGGTGGTGCGGACGATGGTGGGCAGGATCATGATCACCAGGGTCAGGCCGCCGGCCAGGATGCCCGCCTTCAGCCCGAACAGCTGCAGGAAGAACAGCATGCCCACCAGGCCGAAGATGATGGAGGGGATACCCGTAAGGGTCTCGGTGGCAAACTCGATGATGGCCACCACCTTCCGGTTGGAGGCGTACTCGGTCAGGTAGATGGCCGCCCCCACCCCCAGGGGAAGGACGATGACCATGGCCAGGAAGATGATGTACAGGGTGTTGAGGATGTTGGGCAGGATGCCGATGGTGTCGGCCAGGTAGCTGGTCTCGGAGGAGAGCAGCTGCCAGTCCACATTGCCCAGGCCCCGGTAGAAGATGTAGCCGATGATGAACACCAGCAGGGCGCAGGTGATGCCGGCGCAGAGGTAGAGCAGGGTGCGCAGGGTCCTGTCGTAGGCCTTGCGGCGGGGAGACAGTGTGTGCATATTACCCCTCCTTCTTTCTCTTGATGAACACGTTCAGGAAGACGTTGATGAGCATGATGAACAGGAACAGCACCAGGCCGATGGAGAACAGGGCGTCCCGGTGGAGGCTGCCCACCGAGGCGTAGGACATCTCCGAGGCGATGGCGGTGGTGAGGAAGCGCACCGAGGTGAACAGGCCGGGCATGTTGGCCACGTTGCCCGCCACCATGATGATGGCCATGGCCTCCCCGATGGCCCGGCCCACGCCCAGGACCACGGCGGTGGCCACGCCGCTGCGGGCGGCGGGGAGGGACACCCGGAACACCGTCTCCAGATGGGTGGCCCCCAGGGCCAGGGAGGCCTGCTCGTACTCCTCGGGCACGGCCCGGAGGGAGGTCTCCGACACGCTGATGATGGAGGGCAGGATCATGATGGCCAGCACCAGGATGGCCGCCAGCAGGCAGGCGCCGGAGGAGAGGTCAAAGGCCTTCTGGATGCCGGGGACCAGCAGGATCATGCCCACCAGGCCATAGACCACGGAGGGGATGCCCGCCAGCAGCTCCACGGCGGTGTGGATCACGGCGGCCACCTTGGGGTTGGCCACCTTGGACAGGTACACGGCGGTCATCAGGCCGATGGGCACCCCGATGACGATGGCCCCGGCAGTGCCGTAGACCGAGGTGAGAATGAAGGGCAGGATGCCGAAGGCGGGCTCAGAAGCTGTGGGGCTCCATTCCTGGCCGAACAGGAAGTCCACCAGGCCGATCTCCCGGATGGCGGGCACCCCGGAGATGATGAGGTAGATGCTGATAAACAGCACGAAGGCCACGGCGATGATACCGCACAGCAGGAAGATCAGGTGCATGACCCATTCCAGGACATCCTTGGCCCCCCGGCCCTTGGGGGCCCCTTCCTTCAGGCCGGAGGCCGGGGCCGCGGAGCCGGATTTCTTTAACGTATTTTCCATGGGAACTCCTTCTCTTGCTGACAAACGTAAGGGAAGCGGCGGGGGCCTCCGCCTTGGATAAGGCGTTGTGGAGACCCCACGCCGCTTGTGTTCGCGGGGGTTGTGATCCGTCCTGGATCAATCAGGCGACCGGCACGGCACCGGCACCGGCGATGAGCTCGCTGGCGTCAGCGGAGGTGGCGAAGTCGAAGAAGGCCTGGGCAGCCTCGGAGAGGGCGGCGCCCTCCTTGGTCACGAAGACGAAGGGACGCTGGATCTCATAGGTGCCGTCCTTCACGGTCTCCTCGGTGCAGGCCACGCCGCCCACGGTGATGGCCTTGATGCCCTCCTGGCCCTCCACGGCGGAGAGGGAGGCATAGCCGATGGCGTTGGGGCTGCTGGACACGGCCTGGATGACGGCGCCGGTGGAGTTGAGCTCCTGGCTCAGCACGCAGGCGTCCTCGGTCTCGGTGATGGACTCGAAGCCGTCCCGGGTGCCGGAGTTGGCCTCACGGCCGATGCAGGCGATCTCGCCGGCGTCGCCGCCCACTTCGCTCCAGTCGGTGATCTCACCGGTGAAGATCTGGGCGATCTGCTCCACGGAGAGGTCGGCCACGGGGCTGTCGGCGTTGACGATCACGGCGATGCCGTCCAGGGCCACCTCGGTGCCCACCAGGCCGGAGGCGGTCTCCTCCTCGGTCAGGGCACGGGAGGACAGGCCGATGTCGGCGGTGCCGTTGGCAGCGGCCTCGATGCCGGTGCCGGAACCGGTGGGATCATAGGTGACGGAGACGTCGGGGTTGTCGTTCTTAAACTGCTCCATCAGCACGCCCATGACCTCCTCCATGGAGGTGGAGCCGTTGGTGGCCACAGCGCCGGACAGAGTGGAGGTCTGCTCGGTGGTGGTGCCCTCGTCGGTGGTCTCGGGGGCCTCGGTCTCGGTGCTGCCGCAGCCGGCAAGAGTCAGGGCCAGCAGGGCGGAGGCGGCCAGAATGCTCATGGCCTTTTTGGCGGTTCTTTTCATGATACTTTCCTCATTTCTTTCTGGTTTTATTTTCGTGGGTTTGTCTCTTGGTTCAGACAAGTACAGTCTAGCGGGCTACGGTTAAAGGAACAACCAAAGGAAGTTTAAATTTTGGTTAAATCACGAATTTCTTTTCCCCCCGTATCTTGCCCCGGCCAGGGGGAGAAAATCCCTTGCCTGCCAAGGAAAAGCCGGCCCCCGGAAGTTACCGGGGGCCGGCTGGCCTGTGTAAATTTTACTTTGGGCTTCAGATGAGCTGCTGCTCGTTGATGATGAGCTTGAACTGCAGCCCCAGGGTCTCCGCCGCCTTGCGGCAGAGGACCATCCGGTTGAGGAAGATCTCGAAATAGTCCATCACCGACCCGTACCGGGTGTCGATGTGGAGCTTGAGCTTGATGAGGGTCTTGCTCTCGTTGATCTTCAGCTCGGCCTTGGTGACGGAGTAGTTCACCCGGTCGTGGATGTCAAACTTGCTGCTGTCCTGGTTGCGCACCCGGCTGCGGCGGACGTCGGACTTGTCCGCCAGGATCAGGGCGGCGGCCATGGGGCTCACCGGGGTGCCGGTGCCCTCGTCGTGGTTGCCGATGGCGGTGACCACTTCCGCGATCTCCACCGGGTCCATGTGCAGGTGGTCCAGCAGGCGGAAGGCCATCACCGCCCCGCTCTGGGAGTGGTCGATGCGGTTGACCAGGTTGCCGATGTCGTGGAGGTAGGCGGCGATCTGCACCAGCTCCACCTCCCGGGGGGAATAGCCCAGGGTCTCTAAAATGTACTTGCTGTTGGCCGCCACCAGGCCCACGTGGGCGAAGCTGTGCTCCGTGAAGCCCAGGTTGATGAGGGACTCGTCGGCCTTTTTGATGTAAGTCCGGATGGCCGGATCCTTCTTGATCTCTTCAAAGGTAATCATGGTAGTATCACACTCCTTGTATTGTCAACGGCTCCCCCCGCCACCCCGTCAGGGGCGCATGTTCCGGGGGAAGACGACGGTAATGGTGGTGCCCACGTCGGGCTCGCTCTCCAGGGAGAGCAGGGCGTTGTGGTACTGGGCCCCGTGCTTGACGATGGACAGCCCTAAGCCGGTGCCGCCCACCCGGCGGGAGTGGCTCTTGTCCACCCGGTAGAACCGCTCGAACACCCGGTCCTGCTGGCCCTTGGGGATGCCGATGCCGGTATCGGCCACGGCCAGGGCCACCCGCTCCTCGTCCCCGGTGAGGCGGACGGTGAGGCTGCCCCCCTCCTTGTTGTACTTGATGGCGTTCTCACAGAGGTTGAAGACCATCTCGTGGAGGATCCGCCACACCCCCTGGATGGTCTGGGGCTCCCCCTCCAGGGCCATGGTGACCCCCCGCTTCTCCGCCGCCGGGCGCAGGCCCTCCAGCACGTCCTGGGACAGGGCATAGAGGTCCACCGGCTCCGGGTCCACGGCGTGCTCGGCGGCCTCGTCCAGGCGGGAGAGCTTCATGATGTCGTCGATGAGGGCGATGAGCTGGGCGCATTCCTTATAGATGTCCCCGGCGAACTCCCGCATTTTATCCGCTTCCACCAGCCCCTCCTTCATGAGCTCGGCAAAGCCGGAGATGGCGGTGAGGGGGGTCTTCAGCTCGTGGGAGACGTTGGCGGAGAACTCCCGCCGCAGGCTCTCCCGGGCCTCCCGCTCGGTGACGTCCACCATGAGGACCACCACCCCGGTGACCTGCCCACTGGCGGTGACGGGGTTGGCCAGGATCTCGAAGATGTGGGCCTCCTCGTGGAGCAGGCATTCCGTGTGGCAGCCCGCCAGAGCCCGGCCCACGGCGTTCCAGATCTCCTCCCGGCAGGTCTCCTGGCGCAGGCCCTGGGGGTGGGGCTCCGCCTCCTCCCCCAGCAGGGCATAGGCGCTCTGGTTGCCGTAGAGGATGTTGTACCGGCTGTCCAGGAGGAGGACCCCCTCGCTCATGTTCTCCGCCAGGGCGGCAAACTCCCGCTGCCGGCGGCTCAGGTCCTCCATCTGGCGGCTGATGGTGCGGTTCTGCTCCCGCAGCCGGCCCACCAGGGGGAAGAGCTCCTCATAGGTCTCGTCCAGCCGGGGATTCTCCAGGTCGATGCTGTTGATGGGCCGGGTGATCTGCCGGGCCAGCCGGGAGGAGAGCACCCCCGAGAGGATGAGGGCCAGCACCAGCACCCACAGGATGGGCTGCAGGACGCTGAGAACCAGGGCCCCCATGGTGGTCTCCTGACAGGACAGGCGGAGCACCGTGCCGTCGTCCATCTCCACGGCGTAGTAGAGGGTCTTCTGGAGCAGGGTGTTGGAGATGTGCTTGCTCCGGCCGCTGCCCTCCTCCATGGCCTGGATGACCTCGTCCCGGTCGGCGTGGTTCTCCATGGTGCTCTCATCGGCCACGCTGTCGTAGAGGACGGTGCCGTCCACGTCGATCCAGGTGATCCGCTGGTCGCTCTCCAGCTCGTGGAGGTAGTCCGGGCCCACCGTCTCCAGGCCCTGCCGGGCATAGTCGGCGGTGACCTCCAGCTGGTGATAGACCTCCTCCTCGTACCGGGAGGCCATCGCCGCCAGGAACAGGGCCATGCACAGCACCATGACGGCCACCCCCACCAGCACGCAGCTGCGGAAGATTTTTCCTGTCATACCGTTCCTCCGATTTTATAGCCCACCCCCCGGACAGTCTCGATGTAATGCCCGGCCTGGCCCAGCTTGGTGCGCAGGGTGCGGACGTGGACGTCCAGGGTGCGGTTTTCCCGACTGAACTCCTGCCCCCAGACGCCGTCCATGATGGCGTCCCGGGTCATGGCGATGCCCTGGTGCTCCAGCAGCAGGCAGAGCAGTTCAAACTCCTTGTTGGTGAGGGCCACTTCCTCCCCCGCCACCCGGACCACGTGGCGCTGGGGGCTCACGAAGAGCTCCCCCACCTGGTAGTCCTCGGTCTCCTGCTTCTGCTCGGTGCGGCGGAGCACCGCCCGCACCCGGGCCACCAGCTCCATCATCCCAAAGGGCTTGGAGATGAAGTCGTCCGCCCCGCTGTCCAGGCCCACCACCCGGTCGTACTCCGTGTTCTTGGCGGTGAGCATGATCACCGGGATGCGCTTGGTGGCCGCAGAGGCCCGGAGTTTCTGGAGGATGGACAGGCCGTCCTCCTCCGGCAGCATGATGTCCAGCAGCACCAGAGCAGGCTGGGGGCCCTCCATGGCCTTCCAGAAGTCGGAGGGCCGGTCAAAGCCCTGGGCCTCGTACCCCTGGCTGCCCAGGGCATAGATCACCAGCTTGCGGATGCTGTCGTCATCCTCCAGTAAAAAGATACGTTCCATGGGAAACGCCTCCTATTGACACAATTTAACCTATTCTTTACAACAGTGTACCTGGAGGATGTAAAATGCAAAACCACCGTAATGTTAAGTTTACGTTAAGTTTCCCTTCCCTCCGGCGCCAGCAGGCGGACTTCCACGGCGCCCCCCTCCCGGACCAGGATCTCCTCCACCCGGGCAAAGAGGAGGGGGCGGGAGAGGTCTCCCTCCCCCACCCCCAGGGCCTGGGCGGCGGCTGCCGCCAGGGCCTCCTCCCGGATGGTGTGCTTGGTGCAGGCGGTCTTGGACTTGCGCCGGTAGGTGGAGCAGGTGTAATAGACCAGCCCCCGGGCGGTCTTCCGGGTCATGGCCCGGCGGCAGTCGGCGCAGCGGAGGAAACCCGCGAAGAGGTGGGGCTCCCCCCGCCCCGGCGGGGTGCGCACCGGCCGGGCCTCCAGGGCCTGGACCCGCTGGAAGAGCGCCGGGGGGATCAGGGGGGCGTGGGTGCCCTCCACCACGAACCACTCCTCCGGGGGGAGGGAGATGGTCTCGTGGACCTTGTAGCTCACCACCCGCTGCCGCCCCTGGACCAGGGTGCCGGCATAGACGGGGTTGCGGAGGATCCGCCCCACGGTGGCCGCCGACCACAGCCCGTCCCCGGGGGGGCCGGGGCGGCGGTAGCGGGACCCCTGCCGGGCCTTGTAGGCGGTGGGGTTGGGCTCCCCCCGGGCGTTGAGGGCCTGGGCGATGGTCCCACGGCCCTCCCCTTCCAGGCGGCGGCGGAAGATCTCCTCCACCACCCGGGCGGCCGCCGGGTCCGGGCGGAGGGCGTTGCGGTCCGCCGGGTCCTTGGCATAGCCATAGGGGGCGAAGGAGCCGATGAACTCCCCCCGCCGCCGCTTCATGTCCAGGGTGCGGCGGACGTCGGCGGAGGTCTTGGCGGCGTAGCGGTCGTTTAGGATGCCGTTGATGGGGATCTCCAGCCCCAGCTGCACCGCCTCGGGGTCCAGGAAGCTGTCCACCCGGGGGTTGCCCAGGGAGATGAACCGGGTGCGGTGCCGGGGGAAGAACTCCTCCAGGAAGTACCCCTGGTCGGCGTAGTTGCGAAAGGCCCGGGAGAGGGTCTTGCACACCACGCAGTTGATCTTCCCCTCCTTCACCTGGGCGATCATGGCCTGGAAGCTCTCCCGGCTGTCGTCGGTGCCGGTGAGGCCGTCGTCCACGAAGATCCCCGCCAGCTCCCACCGGCCCTGGAACTCCTGGGCCAGGTAGTCCAGCAAAATCTTCCGCTGGTTCTGGACGCTGAGGCTCTCCCCCCGCCCGTCCTCCCGGGACAGGCGGATGTACAGCCCCACCCGCCACAGGCCCTTGTCCACCATAGGCATCCCCCTCTCCGGCCGCCGGCGGGGCGGCCTCTCGGCACCAGCCTATGCGCCGGGGCGGGAGGCGTATGCCTTCAGCCCTCCTCCATAAGGGAGCCCAGGGTGGTCTCTGCCCAGGAGTAGTTGCTCATGTACTCCCCCCGGAAGAGGTTCCGGGGGGACCGGTCCCCCGCCAGGAAGTGGTAGTAGTCGCAGTCCACCTGCCGGGGGTCCACGGCGATGAGGTCCCGCCGCTTGATGACCACCCCCTCCTGCCCCAGGGCCTGGAGGGTGGAGCGCAGGTCGGTGATGAGGCTGCGCAGCTGGCTGCGGACGCTGGGGGTGTCCAGCCGCCCCTCCCACAGGATGGAGATGAGCTCCCCCATGGTGCTCCCCGCCCCCCGGCGGTCGATGAGGTAGGCGAAGAGCTCCTTGGTGCGGCTGCGGCGGAAGCGCACCGGCTGCCCCCGGTAAAAGATCTCAAAGTTCCCAAAGGTCTGCACCCGGAGGGGCAGGGCCTCCTCCGCCGGGGGGTAGCGCAGATCGGCCAGCTCCCCCCGGAGGGCGGGAACGGTGACGGGCTTGCGCAAATACCCGCTGGCGTGGAGGCGGAAGGCCTCCCCCATGTACTGGGAAAACTCCGTGACGAAGATCAGGTTTCCCCGGGGGCAGAGGGCCTTCAGCTGGCCGGCCAGGGAGATGCCCCCCACATCCGGCAGCACCGTCTCCAGGAAGGCCGCCTCAAACCCCTCCCCGGTGCGCTCCAGCCAGGCCAGGGCCTTGTGCCCGTTGGCAAAGGGGTGGATCTCCCCCCCGGGGCAGGCCTGCCGGAGGCAGGCGGTGAGCAGCTCCAGGGCCCGGGGGTCCCCGTCGATGGCCAGGATCCGCATGGGCATCCTCCTCTCCTTGGTTTCTTGGGGGTATCATACCACCCCCCGGCCCGTCTGGCAAGGGCGCCCCCGCCGGAAGGGGCGGGGGCGGGGTGGATCAGGTGTCCAGTTCGTAGTAGTACAAGGTCTCGCCGGCGGCGTCATAGAGGGCGGCGGTGAAGTTGTAGGAGTACCGGGAGAAGAGGTCCGAGGGGTCCCCCGGGTCCTCCGCCTCCCCGTGGCGGTCCTGGAAGAACCAGTACCCCTCCTCCACCTGGGGGACGGACACCCCCTCGGGGAGATAGGGGCCCTCACTCACCTCCCCCTGGTCGGTCTGCCGGGTGACGCCGTACCACACGGCCTCCAGTTCCTCCGGCAGGGGGGTGGCGTGCCAGCCGGCCTCCTGGGAAAACACCGGGGCCGGGTCCGCCCCGGCCAGGGAGAGCTCCACCCAGCGGGCCCCGTCCCCGTGGAAGCCCCCGTGGTCGTCCCATTCCTCCAGGACCGTGCCCTGGGCCAGGTCGGTGCCCAGGGCGGTGGAGAGCTCCCCCAAGGTCCCCTGGGTGTCCCCGGTGCAGGCGGTGAGGGTCAGGGCGCACAGCAGCGCCAGGATCACCAAGGCTCGTTTCATCCTGTACCGCTCCTTTCTCGGATGAGCATTCGCCCTCTATCCTACCCTGCAAATGCGGCCAAACCGTGACGAAATTCTTAAGCCTTTCTTAAAAAAACAGCCCGGACCGAACCGGTCCGGGCTGCTGTCGGCAGGTCTTTGGGATTGTTCCCGCCCCTCACTGGAGCCAGGCGGAGTTGGTGTCGGAGACCAGGTTGTCCACCCCGTAGAGGTAGAGGACCTTGTCCACCGGGTGCTCGGCCACGAACTGGGAGAGGCTGCTGCGGTAGTACCGCAGGTCCACCAGGTAGACGTTCTCATAGTTGGCCGCCAGGAAGGTGCTGAAGCAGTGGGCGTAGGAGTCCCGGATCACCAGGACGCTGCCGCTGCCGGCGGCGGCGGGGTTGTGGATGGTCACCAGACTGTGGTTGCCGTCCAGGAAGACGGGGTACTTGTCCATCTCCTCCAGGTGGGAGGGGAAGAAGAGGCTGTCGGACACCTGGGGCTCCGCTCCGCCGTCGATGAGGGTCACCGTGGGCTGGATGCCGCTGTCCCACACCTCCAGCTGGTCCGGGGCCACGCCCCAGTAGCCGCTGCCCGACCAGGCGGTGCCGTAGAAGCCGTCGTAGCTGGTCACCGAGTAGGCGTCCCGGGAGAGGTAGGGAGCCCCCTGGGCCACCTGGTAGGCCCGGTAGAGGAGGTAGTTGCCATAGGAGGTGAGGTGGTGGTCGGTGCGGTAGCACACCTGGCCGCCGGCTTTGCCCTCCTTCAGGGCATCCCGCACGTCCACCAGGCGGATGTTCTGCAGCTGCGCCTGCGCCATGGTGTAGAGCTGGTCGTCGTCATATTCCCCGTGGAAGGTGGGGAGGACCTCCTCCATCAGGTACCCCGTGGAGGGGACCATGATCATGTCGGCAGGCACCCCCAGCTGGCCGGCGAACTGGTCAAACCGGGTGAGGTTGTTGGTGAAGATGGCCTCATCCAGGGCCTTGGGGGCGTTGATGAGGTAGTCATCGTCGCAGTAGTAGATGTCCTGGGCGGCGTTGCGGCCGGTGGCCAGGTTCCAGTAGGCGTTGACTCCCACGTAGAAGTCCCGGCCGGGGATCTGGTCGGCGGTGTACTTCTCCAGCTCCTCCTGGGTCTCCCCGGAGAGGATCTTCTCCGCGGTAAACTCCGGGGGGCCGGCCAGGTAGCGCTTCTCGTTTTCGGAATAGTCCTTGTCCGGCAGGGCGAAGAGGAGCACCGCCATCACCCCCAGGAAGATCAGAAAGACCACCATGGGGAGGACTTTATAGCATTGTTTCAGTTTGTCCACAGCAGGTCCCTCCTCAGAACCGGAAATACAGGAAGGGATTGTAACTGTCGCTCACCAGGCTGGCGGTGCACAGCAGCAGCCCCACCAGGCACAGGGCCCCCTCTGCCAGAGGCATCCAGCGCTTGTCCTGGACCTTTTCCCACAACGTCTTGGCCAGGGGGGTGGCGGCGATGACGCCGATGATCCCCATGCCCAGCCAGGGCATCACTAGGGAGGCCGTGCCCATGGTCCCCGGGGCGAAGGAGAACATCACCTGGAGATAGCTCAGGGCGGTGGAGAGGTCCGGCGAGGCGAAGAACACCCAGCCGATGATGACGATCACCATGGTGTACAGGTGCTGCACCGGGGCGGGCAGGCGCCGGATCAGCCGGCCCAGCACCAGCTTTTCAATGAGCAGCAGGATGCCGTAGTAGAACCCCCAGAAGAGGAAGTTCCACCCCGCCCCGTGCCAGAAGCCGGTAAGGGCCCACACCACCAGGATGTTGAAGCAGTTGCGGAACTTGCTGCACCGGTTGCCTCCCAGGGGGATGTAGACATAATCCCGGAACCAGGTGGACAGGGAGATGTGCCACCGCCGCCAGAACTCCGTGACGCTCTTGGAGATGTAGGGGTAGTTGAAGTTGATGCAGAACTCGAAGCCCAGCATCCGCCCCAGGCCCCGGGCCATGTCGGAGTAGCCGGCAAAGTCGAAGTAGATCTGCAGGGTGTAGGCGCAGGCCCCCACCCAGGCCCCAATGGCCCCGGCGGCCACCGGGTCGGCGGAGACCGTCTCCCACAGCATCCCGAACTGGTTGGCCAGCAGGACCTTCTTGGCCATGCCCACCATGAACAGCCGCACCCCGGAGTTGAAGAGGGTGGGGGTCTCCCGCCGGGAGACCAGCTGCTCGTTCACGTCCCGGTAGCGGACGATGGGGCCGGCGATGAGCTGGGGGAAGAGGGAGATGTAGCAGGCGAAGTTCACCACGTTGTGGGAGGCCTCGCAGTCGTCCCAATACACGTCGATGAGGTAGGACACCGCCTGGAAGGTGTAGAAGGAGATGCCGATGGGCAGGGCGATGTTCACCTCCGGCAGGGAGGAGAAGGCGGGGATCCCCCGCAGGGTATCCACAAACAGCCCCGCGTACTTGAACACCCCCAGGGCGGCCAGGTTCAGGATGATGCCCACGATGAGCACCCCCCGGCGGCGGCCCAGGGTGGGCTGCCGGTCCATGAGCACCCCGGCGGAGAAGTTCACCAGGATGGAGGCGATCATGATGAGCACGTATATCGGCTCGCCATAGGCGTAAAAGACCAGGTTGGCCAGCAGCAGGAAGAAGTTCCGGAACTTAAAGGGCAGCAGGTGGCTTACCAGCAACACCACAGTAAGAAACAGGAACAGGAAGGGCAGACTTGAAAAAACCATAGGTGTGACTCTCTCCCGGAAAGACTGCCGGGCAGTCCAATGATTGCCCGGCAGTCGGTTGGTTTATGATCGGATGCTTGTGCTTCAGGCCAGCGCGCTCTGGAAGGCGGCGGCCATGTCGTCATAGTGGGAGGAGAAGAACATGCCCACATAGACGCCGTCGGTGACCACGGGGCAGTTCTCTGCCAGCTCCAGGCTCTCCGGGTCATAGGAGGCGGCCTGCTCGGCGATGTTGGACAGGCGGCTCTCCAGCTTGCCGGCGATGTCGGCAGCGGCAGCCTCGTCCACCGCCTGGATCATGACGATCTCCTGGGGGAAGGCAGCCCCGGAGGCAGCGTTGAAGCTGGCGGAGCTGGCCACCTGGTCGGCGGTGATGCCGTAGAGGTTGTTCAGGCCCTCGGTCTCCACCTCCAGCACGTCGGTGAGCTCGTAGTCGGTGGCGAACTGGGTGCGCAGAGCGGCCAGGTCCACGCCGGCGGCGGGCTCGGTGGTCTCGGTGCTTTCGGTGCCCTGGGTGTCCTCGGTGGTCTGGGACTGGGTGGTGTCTTCGGTGTCGGTGCTGTCGGGGGTGGTCTCATCAGAGCCGCAGGCGGCCAGAGACAGGACCATGGTCAGGGTGAGGACCACGGCCACAAGAGATGCAAGACGTTTCATACTTCCTTGGTATCCTCCTGAATGATAAATATCTTTACTTCAGCGCCTGGGGCACGTGGGTGAGGAGATACTCCGCCCAGGCGGCGGCGCCGTTGTAATTGAAGTGAATGCCCATGGCCTTGTCCCCGCTGAAGTCGCTGCGGAGGAAGCCGTTCTCGTCGGAGACGGCCTCGGCCACGTTGATGAAATACCAGCCCTTTTCCTGGCAGATGGTCTTCATCTGGTCGTTGAAGGCCTGGATGGTGGTGTTGTTCAGGGACTCGTCCGCCCGGGGGCTGTCCGCCGTCATGGGGGTCACCGACTGGATGAGGATGGCGGTGTCCGGGGACTGGGCCTGGATTTTCCCAACCAATGTTACCAAATCGGTACAGGCTCTGTCAACACCTCCGGCGATACAATTCATGCCCAGCATGAGGTAAATCTTCTTTGCCCCGGCAGCGGCGATGGCATTTTCCACCTTGGGGTGCTGGCCGGAGCCCTTGGGGTACTCCGGCAGCCGCTCGTTCCCGGCCTCGTAGGACTGGGCGTTCTGCTGGCTGAGGCTCACCGAGCACAGGAAGGTGGGGCTGCCCAGGGCGCTGGTGCTGGCGTTGTACTGCTCCAGCATCACCGAGACGGAGTCCCCCACAAAGGCGGCGTCGGAAAACCACTGGGGATCCACAGCCTCCCCGGCGGGGACGGCGGTGTCGGGCTCCTCCGCCGGGGCCTCGGGGGTCTCCTCCGAGGCCTCAGGGTTCTCCGGCGCGGGGCTCTCCCCGTCGGTGAGGACGGTCTCCTCCCCGGCAGGGTCGCTGGCGGGTTGGGACGGGGTCTGGCCGCAGCCGGCCAGGACGAAGAGGAAGAGGAAGGCCAGAAGCAGGGCGGCCTGTCGTTTCATAAAGGGCTCCTTTCTGACGCTCACAGCAGATCTTCGGGGATGTGGGTCTTGAGGTAGTTCACCCACACCTTGGCCCCGTCATAGGTGAAGTGCATGCCCATGCTGTTGACGTCGCTGCAGTATTCCTTCTGGAGGAAGCCGTTGGCGTCCTTAAAGGCCTCGGCCACGTTGACGTAGTACCACTGGTTCTCCTGGCAGTACTCCTGCATCTTGGCGTTGAAGGCGTTGATCTGGTCGTTGTTGAGCTTCTCCGAAGTGCTGGTGCTGCTGTCCGTCATGGGGGTCACCGACTGGATGATGATCTGCACGTCAGGGTTTTTGGTGACGATGTTGTTGAGGATGGTGAGGTAGTCGCTGGTGGAGCGGTCGATGCCGTAGGCGATGTTGTCCATGCCCAGCATGACGTAGACCACCTTGGCCCCGGTGGCGGCCACGCTGTCCTCGATGGGAGGCTTCTGCCCGGAGCCCTTGGGGTACTCCGGCAGGATCTGGCCGGTGAGCATGTTGGTGGGGCTCATAGACCCGGCGCAGAGGAACTTGGCCCCGCCCAGGGCGCCGCTGGCGGCGCAGTAGGACTCCAGGGTCATGGAGATGGAGTCCCCGATGAACACCGTCTGGTCAAAGAAGGAGACCGGGCCCTCCGTGTCGGAGGCGGGGACCAGGGCGGTGAAGGTGAGGGGCTCGTAGTT
This sequence comes from Candidatus Evtepia faecavium, assembly GCA_019115545.1. Classification (GTDB taxonomy): domain Bacteria; phylum Bacillota; class Clostridia; order Oscillospirales; family Oscillospiraceae; genus Evtepia; species Evtepia faecavium. The sequence continues at coordinate 8,431 of DXDK01000046.1, read as the reverse complement.
GTCATAGAGACTGTCGTATGCCCCCGGGGTGAGGTCCACGGTCTTACTCCCCTCGGGGACTTCCATGGAGGCGGCGGCCATCACCCGGTAGACCACCGCGGCGCACTCCTCCCGGGTCATGGTGTTTTCCGGGTAGAAGAAGTTGTCCTCATACCCCTTCACGATGCCCGCCATCTGGCAGGCGGTGACCCCGCTGCGGGCGTACTCGGCGATGTCCAGGGAATCCTTGAACTGGTCGGGCTCCACCGCCTGGATGAGGGTGATGCCCTCCAGGGCGGCGAACCGGGCCAGGATGGTGCACACCTGTTCCCGGGAGAGGGTGCCGTCGGGGGAGAAGGTGGTGTCCCCCGTGCCCCCCACCAGGTTGTTGGCATAGGCCCAATAGACGGCGTTGTAGTAGGGGTTGTCCCCTCCCACGTCGGCAAACTTGGCGGGATCGGTCTGGGGCTCGCCCTGTTCCTTCTCCCGGTCCTTCTTGCGCTCTTCAAAGACGCCGTTGTCCATATTATAAAGGTAGAGGACAAAGTCGCCCCGGGTTCCCTCCTCCTGGCCCCGGAAATACTCCTCCGAGGGGAGGACCCCCGCTTTGTTGAGCTCGGTAATGTACTGGTAGCTCCACAGGTCCTGGGTCACGTCAATATAGGGGTTTTTCCATTCCTCCTGCCCCTGGCTGGGGTCCCGCAGAAGGGAGCCGGAGCTGAAGAGGATCATAAACACGAGAAACCAGCCGACGAACTGTTTCACCCAGGATCACCTGCCCAAAAAATCCATGTTTATCAGGGGCCATTGGCCCCTGTACACAGTTTGTATATTGTACGGGATATTCTGCACCAAAAGCGCATCAAAGTCCCCATTTTTCTCCCTTTTTTTCAAGTTGTTGTCCATCTTTTCCGGCTTCCGTGGGGCCCGTGGGGCCCGGGACCCCGGCAGGTCCGGTGGGACCCACCGGCTGGAGGGTGGACAGGAGGGTGAAATCGGCCGAGGACCCGGGGGTCCCGGCGGCGTTGTCCCGGTTGGCCACGTAGAGGTAGCCGTTGTAGGTCACCAGCTGGCCGGCCCGGTAGCAGCCCCCCAGCACCCAGGGGGTGGGCACGCACCCGGAGACGCAGGGCTCCTGGGGCGGGCAGGGGTCCTGGGCCGGGGGGCAGGGCGTCTGCCCCGGGGGACAGGGGGGCGGACAGGGCGGCGGGCAGCAGCCGGGGGGCGCCCAGGGCCGCTGCCCGGGCCACCCGAAGTCACCGCATTGGTATCGTTTCATAGGTCATCCTTTCTCCGCCGGAGGGCGGGAGGGTCTTGAGAGCCCGCGGGGCCCTCACCCCATGGTATGCCCCGCCCCCGCTTTTGGTCCCCGGGGAAAAATCCTGTGGAACTGGCGGGAAAAGGGTGGTATAATTAAGAGGACCTGTACCGCCGCCTGCGCCGGCGGGGAAAGGGGGAGGCGAACATGGAACAACGGGACAAGCCCATCGGGGTCTTTGACTCCGGCCTGGGGGGGATCAGCGTACTGCGGGCCTGCGTGGACCTGCTGCCCCGGGAGGATTTCCTCTTCTTCGGGGACTCCGCCCACGCCCCTTATGGGGAGAAATCCCTCGCAGAGGTCCGCCGCCTGACCCTGGCGGCGGTGGACCACCTCCTGGACCAGGGGGTGAAGGGTGTGGTGGTGGCCTGCAACACCGCCACCAGCGCCGCCATCCATCTCCTCCGCCAGGCCCACCCGGACCTGCCGGTGATCGGCATCGAACCGGCGGTGAAGCCGGCGGCCCAGGCCCAGGAGAGCTCCTCGGTGCTCGTCATGGCCACTCCCCTCACCATCCGGGAGGACAAGTACCAGAAACTGGCCGCCGCCTTCTGCCACCAGGCCAACGTGATCTCCCTGCCCTGCCCCGGCCTGGCGGAGATGGTGGAGCAGGGCCTCTTCGACGGGCCGGTGGTGGACGCCTACCTTCAGGACCTCTTCCTCCCCTTCCGGTACTGCGGGGTGGAATACATCGTCCTGGGCTGCACCCACTACCCCTTCCTCCGCCGGGCCATCGCCCGGAACTTCGGCCGGCCGGTGGCCATCATCGACGGCAGCCAGGGCACCGCCCGGCAGCTGCGCCGGCAGCTGGAGGCCAAGGGCCTGCTCTCCCAGCGGGCGGGCCGGGGCACCGTCACCTTCCAGAACAGCCTGCCGGAAAAGCTGGCCATGAGCCAGACCCTCTTTCAAATGGACTATTGACGCCCCGGGCCAGCCCCTTCCGGCTGGCCCGGTTGCTCTAGGACTGGATGTATCCTACCAGAACATCCTTCAGAAACCCATAAGAACCCCCAAACATTTCCTTATGTTTCCCCCGGTCTTCCCGCCGGGGAGAGAGGAGGCACCCCATGCCCTATCGCATCCTGGTGGTGGAGGACGACCCCACCCTCCGCCGGGAGCTGGTCACCCTGTTGGAGGGGGACGGGTACGAAGCCCGCGCCGTCACCGACTTCACCGACGTGGTCTCCGCCGTCCGGGAGATCCAGCCCCACCTGATCCTCCTGGACATCCGCCTGCCCGGGGAGAGCGGCTTTGCCCTGTGCAGCCAGATCCGGGCCTTTTCCCAGGTGCCCATCGTCTTTGTCACCAGCAGCAACTCCGACATGGACGAGCTCACCAGCATCCTTCTGGGGGGCGACGCCTTCGTCACCAAGCCCTATCACACCGCCATCCTCCTGGCGAAAATCGCCTCCCTGCTGAAGCGGGCCTATCCCCAGCAGGGGGAGGCCGCCCTCACCTCGCGGGAGGTCACCCTCCACTTAGACCGGGGGCAGCTCTCCTACCGGGGGCAGACGGCGGAGCTCACCAAGAGCGAGAGCAAGATCCTGGCCTACCTCTTCCGCCACCCGGGGACCATCTGCTCCCGGGGGGACCTGGTGTCCTACCTGTGGGACAACCAGGTCTATGTAGACGACAACGCCCTCAGCGTCCACATCGGCCGCATCCGGGAAAAGCTGGCCGCCCTGGGCCTCACAGGGTTCATCCAGACCAAGCACCGCCAGGGGTATCTGATATGAGCGGCGCGACCTATTGGAAGGGGCAGGTCCCCGTCCTCCTCCTTCAGCTGGCGGGGATGGCCGCCCTGGCCTTCCTCCTGCTCCTGGGCGGGGTCAACGGAGACAGCGTGGCCCTGTTCCTCCTTCTCTGGGCCCTGGTGGCCGCCCTGTGGATGGTCCGGGGCTATGTGGTGCGGAAGCGCCAGCTGGACGCCCTTTTGACCCTGGCGGACCAGCTGCCGGAGGCCTATCTCCTGGGGGAGGTGATACCCGCCCCCACCCGGGCGGACGACCAGGTGTACTACCGCCTTCTCCGCCAGGCGGGGCGGTCCATGCTGGAGCAGGTGAGCGCCACAGAGCGGGCCCGGAAGGCAGATAAGGATTCCATTGACCAGTGGGTCCACCAGTGCAAGACCCCCATCGCCGCCGCCCGGCTCCTGTGCGAGAACCGCCCCTCCCCCCTGGCCACGGAGCTGCTCCCCCTGTTGGAGGCCGTGGACCATCACGTGGAACAGGCCCTCTTCTACGCCCGGAGCGAGCACCCGGAGAAGGACTACCTCATCCGGGAGATCCCCCTCTTCGCCCCGGTCCACCAGGCCCTGGCCCAGAACAAGTATCTCCTCCTCCAGCACCAGGCCCGGGTGGAAGTGGAGGAGACCGACGATACCGTTTTTTCCGACGAGAAGTGGCTGGCCTTCCTGCTGGGGCAGCTCATTGAGAACGCCGTGAAGTACCGCCACCCGGACCGCCCCCTGGCCCTCACCTTCTCCGCCGGCCACGGCCCGGGGACGGTGACCCTCACCCTCCGGGACAACGGCCTGGGCATTCCCCCGGAGGACCTGCCCCGGATCTTTGACCAGGGGTTCACCGGCCGCAACGGCCGCCGGGCCGGGCAAAATGCCACCGGCCTGGGGCTCTTCCTGTGCCAAAAGCTCTGCCGGAAGCTGGACCTGGCCCTCACCCCCCAGTCCTCCCCGGCGGGCACCGCTATGGCGATCACCTTTCGGGTGAACGACTTCATCCGGGAAGTGGAGTAAGGAGGGGTCGGGGGCCTGGCCCCCGATGGTACGGACCCTACGGGTAGTCAAGGCTTTTACCCACCTCGGGGCGCAGCGCCCCGGGGGCCCGCCTGCCCGGCGGGGGCCCTGCTTTCTTTATAAGAAAGCAGGGGGAAAGAATCGCAGGGGGTTCCCCCCTGCACCCCCTAGAAATAAAACCGCTCGCTGGGGCTCGCTCCAGCTTTTGGGATAGCGACGCAGCGAAGCGGTCGTGGGTTTTAATACTGCCCATGTACGTACCCTGATTTGGGGACTTTCTTTTGGAAAAAATAGTTTTGGCTGGATTTTTCCTAGCCCTTTCCCCTCATCTACCGACCCCCGCCTCCCAGCCCGCCCAGCTGGGGGGCGGGCCGATTCCCACGTTGGACACAGGGCCGCAGGCCAGTCAGTCAAAATAAGTGGCAACTCCCAGGGCATTGCCCACCAGAGCGGGGAGTCCAGAGGGGAGAAACTCTCCCCTCTGGTGTTCTTTCCTCCATTTCTCACAGGAGAAATGGAGGCCGCCGGCAGGCACCCCCCCGGGGCGCTGCGCCCCGAGGCTGGTAAGAGCCTTGACCACCCGTAGGGTACGTACCAACGGGGGTGGCCCCCGGCCCCACCCAGAAGCCCCACTTCTTACGATTTTGTAAGAACTCCGTAAGAAAAACCGATACCAACCCCCTCCCCCCTGAGGTAGACTACCGGTGAGGTGATACCAATGAAACCCTTACTGCAATGTGAGCACATCCAGAAAATCTACGGCAACGGGGCCGGGGTGACCCGGGCCCTAGACGACGTGAGCTTCTCCGTGGAGGCCGGGGAGTTCGTGGGCATCATGGGGGCCTCCGGCTCGGGGAAGACCACCCTCCTCCACGGCATCTCCACCATCGACCCGGTGAGCGCCGGGGCTATCTACCTGGACGGGGAGGACATCACCCGCCTGCCCCCCAAGGCCCTGGCCCGGTTCCGCCGGGAGAATTTGGGGTTCGTCTTTCAGGATTTCCAGCTGCTGGACACCCTCACCATCGGGGAGAACATCGCCCTGGCCCTCACCATCCGCCGGGCGGACCCCCGCACCATCGACCCCCAGGTGGCGGAGATCGCCGCCGCCTTAAACATCGGAGACATTCTGGACAAATACCCCTACCAGGTCTCCGGGGGACAGAAGCAGCGCTGCGCCTGTGCCCGGGCCATGGTGAACCGGCCCAAGCTGATCCTGGCCGACGAACCCACCGGGGCCCTGGACAGCCACGCCGCCCAGATGCTCCTGTCCACCCTGGAGGACATGCACCGCCACCTGGGGGCCACCATCCTCCTGGTGACCCACGACGCCTTCACCGCCAGCTATGCCCAGCGGATCCTCTTCCTCCGGGACGGGGCCATCTTCTCGGAGCTGCGCCGGGGGGAGGCCAGCCGGAAGGTGTTTTTTGACAAAATCCTCCAGGTTCTCACCATGCTGGGAGGAGGGACGACGGATGTACGCTAAACTCATCCTCCGCTCCGCCCGGCGATCGGCGGGCGACTATCTGATCTATCTGGTCACCCTTACCCTGTGCGTGGGGCTGTTTTACGCCTTTCTCTCCATTGCCAGTTCCCACTATCACCCGGACATCGGAGCAGAGTTTGATCTCACCGGCCTCAGCGACGGGATGAAGGTGGCCATCTGCGGGGTGACCCTGCTGCTGTGGTTTCTCATCCGGTATGTCAACCGCTTCCTGCTCCGGCAGAAGCAGCCCGCCCTGGCCGTCCAGGGGGTGCTTGGGATGGAGCCCCGCACCATGGCCCTGCTCTTCCTGGCGGAGACCGGGTGCATGGGCCTGCTGGCCCTGGGGCTGGGGATCCTGCTGGGGATCGTCCTGTCCCAGTTCATCAGCGCCCTGCTCCTGGCAACGTATGGGCAACCCTTTCACCTGACCTTCGCCCTCTACCCCGACACGGTGGGCCTCACCCTGCTGTTCTTCGCGGTGACCTTCCTGGTCACCGGCCTGGGCAGCGCCCGGGCCATCCGGAAGATGCCCCTGCTGGACATGCTCCAGGCCACCCGGCGGAACGAGGGGGATTTGAAGCACAGTCGGTGGATGCCGGCGGTCACCGTCCTCTACCTGCTGGCCCTGGCAGGGATGGGGGCCATGGGGGTGTGGCTGCTCTCCCTGTACGATTCCCCCCGCCTGCCCCTGCCGGGGCGGGTGCTGTACTGGGGCAACGCCATCCTCCCCCCGGCGGGGGTGGCGGGAGGCCTGCTCTGGCTGACCCGGCGGAGGGTCTGGGGCTTCCCCCGGCTGCTGGGGTATCTCATGGCCGTTGCCGTGGGGTGCGGTCTCTTTGCCGCCCTCACCCCCGCCCTGCGGAGGGCCTATTTCCTGCCCCTCTCGGCGGAAAACCTGAACCTGTACCTCACCTTCCTGGTGGTGGATGTGGTCTTCCTCATCTGCGCCCTGTTCTACCTGTGCGGCCGGTGGGTGGGTGCCTGGAAGGGCCGCTCCCCCGCCCACCGGTATGCCGGGGAGAACCTGTTCTTCTTTGGGCAAATCCTCTCCCAGCTCCGCTCCACCAGCAAGTCCATGGCCCTGATCTGCCTGACCTTGCTGCTGTCCCTGTTCTGCTTCCTGGCCACCCCCGCCCTGGCGGGGTGGGCGGAGGGGTACCTGGCCAGCCGGTCCATGTATGATGTGCAGATCAGCTCGGACTATAACCAGGTGTACGACCCCGCTGACCTCCCTCTGGAGGAATACGACCTGGTGACCCAATTCCTGGAAGCGCGGGGCATCGCCGTGGAGGCCGACTGCACCTTCCCCCTCTACCTCCCCCGGGAGGCGCAGTTCCACCAGCGGTACAAGTATGACTTTCCCCCGGTGGCCATGGCCCTGTCGGACTACAACGCCATCCGGGCCATGGCGGGGTACGAACCCATCGCCCTGGCCCCCGGCACCTTCGCCACCCAGTGGCGGGCCACCGCCGGGGAGGAGGACCGCTCCGCTTTCCTGGCCGCCCACCCAACCCTGACCACCGACGGGGGGACCCTCACCCTGTCCCAAACCACCCCCGCCTGCACCGAAGCCCTGGGGCAAACCCTTTACAACGACTACACCGACCTGGTGTACATCCTCCCCGACGAGGCCTGCACTGACTTGATGCCCGTGGGGACCAACCGCTATCTCACCACCGCGGAGCCCATCCCCTATGCCGACGCCCGGGACCTGTCCGCCGCCTTCCGGCGGACCTACTCCGAGGACAGCGTGGAGGGACAGCCCCGGTACACCATCCGCACCCGCACGGAACAGGTGAACGAGTCCACCGCCTCCACCTTCCTCCTGCGCACCGGGATGACCTACGGAGCGGTAGTCCTCCTGGTGACCTGTTTCACCATCCTGGCCCTGCAGCAGCTGTGGGACGCCCGGCAGCACCGGTACCGCTTCGGGGTCCTGCGCAAGCTGGGCACAGAGGAGAGGGCCCTCCGCCGCCTGGTCTCCCGGCAGCTGGCTTTCTGGTTCGGCCTGCCGGTGGGGGTGGCTGCCGGCTTCGCCCTGGTGGTGGTGCCCTTCTTCTTTGCCACCATCTCCACGGAGATCACCGCCTACCTGGGCTTTTCCGTGCTCCTCCCCCAGGCAGGCGCCATCGCCGCCATCCTCCTGCTGCTGCTGGCGGCCTACTACGCCGCCACCTGGACCCTGTTCTGGCGGGCGGTGCGGGGGGCGTAACGTTCCAGACCGGGCACAAAAAACCGCCGCTTTCGCGGCGGTTTTTCTTATGCTCCCTCCAGCAGTTCCCGGATGGTCTCCATGGACAGGTCCACCGAGGCGATCTCGTCGGCACAGCGTTTGAGTTCCTCCCGCACCAGGCCCTCGTGGGGGACCTGGCGCTTGTACTTGATCTGGTGCTCCAGGCTGGCCCAGCAGTCGGTGGCGATGGTGCGCAGCTGAACCTCCACCGTCGCCCCCTTCCCCGGCCCGTCCAGGATGCCCAGGATCAGGTGATAGCTGCGGTAGCCGTTCTCCTTGGGGCGGGAGATGTAATCCTTGGTCTGGAGGACGGCGAAGGCCGGCCGCTCCTCCAGATACCGGGCCATCTGGTACACATCGTCCTGGAAGGCGCAGATCACCCGCACCCCCACCGTGTCCCGGAGGTGGGCCAGGGCCGCCTGGGCCGTGGGGGCCAGGCCCCGCTGCCGCAGCTTCCGGCAGGCGCTGGCCGGGGCCTTGATCCGGGAGGTGGTGTAGAGCACCGCCCCGGGCCGTCGGGGACTCCCCCGCCCTTTGCTTATGTGTGATAAAGAAGCAATAGAAGTGCAAAAAATTTTGCCGTTCCTATCCGACACTTGGCCATTGTGTCGGATAGGTCGGGCGGTTATTCGGGCAAGTCAATCTTGCCGACAAAGCTGTAAT
>DXDK01000045.1 GCA_019115545.1 Candidatus Evtepia faecavium | reverse complement strand
TTGGTGAGCAGGAAGTTGCACACCGTCCCGGCGGTAAAGGAGCAGGCCGCCGCCGGCAGGTAGTGCATCCCCGCCGTCTCCAGGATGAACAGGAGCAGGAAGTCCAGCAGGAAGGAGGAGGCCCCGGTGATCACGTACCGAAAGAGCTGGGTCACCGTATTGGCGGTGGGTTCCAGGAGCAAGGCGTGGAACCGGCCCCGGCGGAACAGTTCCCAAAACGCGATGGCGTCCTGTACGGTGTGGCCTTTTAAGAGGAGTTGGAGCAGACGATCTTTCATGGGTTCTCTTCCGGGCGGGTTGCTTTTTCCTTTCTGCTTTGTTCCAGGGCCAAGGCGCGGGGGGCGGTGTCCTCCCGGTGAAACAGGCCCATGTCGTAGAAGATCTCCAGGCGAATCTCTCCCCACCGGGGGCTGGGGTAGTTGCCCCGCATCCAGGTGGATTTCTGGTGGACGTCCCGGTTGAGGAAGTTTTCCACCAAGTCCAGGGAGGACAGGTGGCCGTACTCATGGTTGACAAACTGGAGCAGGCACTGGTGGAGGAAGGGGGCCAGGTCTGGGTCCTCCTTGGCCAACTGGGCCAGGTCGTCCCCTAAGTACAGCGGGGGAAAGGGAAAGGAGCTGACCTGGGCATAGCCGTGGTCCCGGGTCCAGTCCCGGCTGTCGGGGTCGGCCTGGAGCAGACCGGCAGGGCGAAAGAGTTCCATGGCAGAGACCTCCCATTGATTTGCAGGATTGTGCAAGCAAGTATACTCCCTTTTGATGCAAAAGTAAAGAGAAACCCGAAACTTTGGAAAGAAGCGAAACTCAATCCCGGCGGGGGCGGGTGACCAGGCCGGCGGCCAGCAGACAGACCACGGACCCGGCCAGTACGGCCCAAGGCGCCCAGCTGGACGCCTGAGACAGGGAGACCTGGGCGGTGGTGTCCTCTGTGGCGGTTTCGGCCCAGGCCTCCACGGAGCCGCTGCCCAGCAGGCGCTGCGCTCCCCAGGTGAGCAGGGTGCCGTCCGAGAGGAGGCAGGCAGTCTGATAGGTCCCGGCGGCCACGTCCACCGCGCCGGTGGCCTCGGTCACCTGGGTGGGCTGGGGAACCAGGGCGGCGGTGTCCGGGTCCAGCCCCAGCTGCCCCTGGTCGTTCCGGCCCCAGACCCACAGGGAGCCGTCTTCCAGGATGGCCACGGTGTGGCCGGTTCCCGCGGCCACGGCCAGCACGGCACCGTTCAAGGGGACCTGGACGGGCTGGGTTTGCAGCACCTCAGTGGCCTGGCCGGTGCCCAGCTGGCCGTCGATGTTGCTCCCCCACATCCAGAGGGTGCCGTCGGTGCGGATGGCGGCGGCGTGGTAGCCCCCCAGGTTCACGGCGGAGACGTCGGTGAGGATCTGCTGGGGGGTGGGGCGGCTGTCCTGGGTGCCGTCCCCCAGTTGGCCGAAGAGGTTATCCCCCCAGGTCCACAGGGTGCTGTCGGTGCGGATGGCGGCGGTGGCCCCCACCCCGGCGGCCACGGTGGTGACCCCCTCCATCACCTGGGCCGGGGTGGGGCGACTGGTGTAGGTGCCGTCCCCCAGCTGGCCGTAGAGGTTGTCCCCCCAGGTCCAGAGGGTGCCGTCGGTGCGGAGGGCGGCCACGTGGTAGTCCCCGGCCACCACGGCGGTGACCTGGTCCAGCACCTGGACGGGGGTGGTGGAACCCTCGGTGGTGCCGGTGCCCAGCTGGCCCTCGTCGTTGCCGCCCCAGGTCCACAGGGTGCCGTCGGCTTTCAGCGCCACGGTGAAGTCGGCGCCGGCGCTGGCGGACACCACGTCTTCCATCACGGCCAAGGGCTGGCTGGCGTAGGGGATGGGGTTGCCCTCCAGGTCGGTGCTGGTCTCCTGGGTCTCCGTGCCCAGCTGGCCTGCCTGGTTGCTGCCCCAGGCCCAGAGGGTGCCCGTCTCGTCCACATAGACGGTGTGGGACAGGCCGGCGCTCAGGCGGAGGGGCTCCTCCGGGGAGCCCATGTCGTAGGCGCCCACAGGGAGGATGGAGCAGCATAAGAGGGTAAAGGTTGCGGCAAGGGAAACCGCGGTATGGCGTTTCATGGAGTGACCTCCTTTTTCTGGAAATGAATAAATGGGTTGCATATCTCTGCTAATATACAGGGGAATTCCGGAAAAAGCAAGTTTTTTCTGTCATACCGAGGAAAAACCGGACATTCCCGTGGGAATTTGCCAAGGTTAACCAAAAACGATGGAAGGAAACCCACCCATAGGCCTGGCCTTGACAGCGGCAGGCCCATTTGCTAGCATGGGGGACAGAAAGAAAACTCTTGCAGAAAGGGTGAAAGGGATGAAACCATCTCACCGGAAAGGCTTCCTGGCCGCGCTGCTGGAACTGGCGGTGGGGGCAGTGGCCCTGGTTACCATCGGCGTGACAGGGTTTGACGGGAAACTGCTGGTGCTGGGCGGGCTGCTGCTCCTGTTTGGGGTGGGGGGCCTCACCGGCAGCCTCTCCCAGGGGGAGGCTGCTCAGGCGCAGGCAGAGGACCGTAGCCGCCAGGCCAAGGCCAGGATGTATGATGTGCTCACAGGGGTCCTGTTTGCCATGACCCTGCTGTCCCTGGTGGGGGCGGCCATCACCCAAGCTGCGGGGTTTGTGGCCCTGCTCCTGGTGAGCGCGTCGCTGCTGGGGGTCGCTTGGATCGGGTACCTGGTTGCCGTGCTCCATGGAGGAAAGAAAACGTGAAAACACCGCCCGGACGATTCCTCGTCCGGGCGGTGTTTTTGAATCGTATGAACAGCAGTGCGCCGGCTCAAATCGCCTCCGCGATCCGGCGGCCCATCTCGGCGGTGCCGATGAGCTGCCCCTCCCCGGCGAAGAGGTCGGGAGTGCGGTAGCCCTGGTCCAGGACGGCTTTGACGGCGTTCTCCACCGCGTCGGCCTCCTTGCCCAGGTTGAAGGTGTAGCGGAGCATCATGGCAGCCGAGAGGATGGTGGCCATGGGGTTGGCCTTGTCCTGGCCGGCAATGTCCGGGGCGGAGCCGTGGACGGGCTCGTACATGCCGAAGTTGCCCTTTGCCAGGGAGGCGGAGGGCAGCATGCCGATGGAGCCGGTGATCTGGCTGGCCTCGTCGGAGAGGATGTCCCCAAAGATGTTGCTGGTGACGATCACGTCAAACTGCCGGGGGTTGCGCACCAGCTGCATGGCGGCGTTGTCCACGTAGAGGTTGTCCAGGGTGACCTCGGGGTAGTCCTGGGCCACCTCGGCCACCACCCGCCGCCACAGGCGGGAGGACTCCAGCACGTTGGCCTTGTCCACGCTGGTGACGTGCTTGCTGCGCTTCATGGCCATGTCGAAGGCCACCTTGGCGATGCGGCGGACCTCCTCCTCGGCGTACTGCTCCACGTCGTAGGCGGCGGGGCCCAGGTCGGTGTCCTTGAAACCCTTTTCGCCGAAGTAGATGCCGCCGGTGAGCTCCCGGACCACCACGATGTCCAGCCCGCCGGCCAGGATCTCGGGTTTCAGGGGGGAGGCGTCCGCCAGCTGCTCAAACAGCAGGGCGGGGCGGAGGTTGGCGAACAGGCCCAGGGCCTTCCGCAGGCCCAGCAGGGCCCGCTCCGGCCGCTGGTCGCCGGGGAGGGTGTCCCACTTCCAGCCCCCCACGGCCCCCAGGAGGACGGCGTCGGAGGCCTTGCACACGTCGATGGTCTCCTGGGGCAGGCAGCCGCCGGTGGCGTCGATGGCGCAGCCCCCGGCCAGGACCTTGTGATAGTGGAAGGTGTGGCCGAACTTCTCCCCCACCTTGTCCAGGACACGCAGGGTCTGCTCCACCACGTCGGGGCCGATGCCGTCCCCGGGGATCACAGCAAGTTTGTATTCCATGGGATTTACGCCTCCTGTCTCTTCTTGATGTCGGCCATCAGGCCGCCGGCCTGGATGATCTCCTTGATGAACGCCGGGAAGGGGTTGGCCTGGTAGGTCTCGCCCTTGGTGAGGTTGGTGATGAGGCCGGTGTCAAAGTCGATGGCTACCTCGTCCCCGCTCTGGATCTTTTCGCTGGCCTCGGGGCATTCCAGGATGGCCAGGCCGATGTTGATGGCGTTGCGGTAGAAGATCCGGGCGAAGGTCTTGGCGATGACGCAGGAGATGCCCGACTCCTTGATCACCATGGGGGCGTGCTCCCGGGAGGAGCCGCAGCCGAAGTTGAAGCCCCCCACCATCACGTCGCCCCCCTTGACCACCTGGACGAAGTTCTTGTCGATGTCCTCCATGCAGTGGGTGGCCAGTTCCTTCTTGTCGGCGATGTTCAGGTACCGGGCGGGGATGATGACGTCGGTGTCCACGTTGTCCCCGTATTTATGTACGAATCCTTTTGCGTTCATGTTCTTTCTTCCTCCCTGGTCTTAGTTGCGGGGGTCGGCGATGTAGCCGGCCACGGCGGAGGCAGCCGCCACGGCGGGGCTGGCCAGATAGATCTCCGAGGTGATGCCCCCCATGCGGCCCACGAAGTTGCGGTTGGTGGTGGCCACGCACTTTTCCCCGTCGGCCATGACCCCCATGTGTCCCCCCAGGCAGGGGCCGCAGGTGGGGGTGGAGACGGCGCAGCCGGCGTCGATGAAGGTGGTCATATAGCCCAGCTCAATGCACTGCTTGAAGATGTGCTGGGTGGCGGGCATCACGATGCACCGCACGTGGTCGGCCACCTTCTTGCCCTTCAGGATCTGGGCGGCCACGGCCATGTCCTCCAGGCGGCCGTTGGTGCAGGAGCCGATGACCACCTGGTCGATCTTGATCTGGCCCACTTCGGAGATGGGGTGGGCGTTCTCCGGCAGGTGGGGGAAGGCCACGGTGGGCTCGATCTGGCTCAGGTCGATCTCCACGGTGCGGACGTACTCGGCGTCGGGGTCGGCCTCGTAGGCGGTGTAGGGGCGGTTCACCCGGCCGTCCAGGTAGGCCCGGGTGATGTCGTCCACGGGGAAGATGCCGTTCTTGGCCCCGGCCTCGATGGACATGTTGGCGATGCACAGCCGGTCGTCCATGGACAGGGCGGCAACGCCCTCGCCGCAGTACTCCAGGCTCTGGTACAGGGCCCCGTCCACGCCGATCAGGCCGATGAGGTGGAGGATCACGTCCTTGCCGCTGACCCAGGGCTGGAGCTTGCCGGTGAGGTGGACTTTGATGGCCTCGGGGACCTTGAACCAGGTCTCCCCGGTGGCCATGCCGGCGGCCATGTCGGTGGACCCCACCCCGGTGGAGAAGGCCCCCAGGGCCCCGTAGGTGCAGGTGTGGGAGTCGGCGCCGATGATGCACTCCCCGGCGGCCACCAGGCCCTTTTCCGGCAGGAGGGCGTGCTCCACCCCCATCTGGCCCACGTCGTAGAAGTTGTCAATGTCAAACCGCTGGGCAAAGGTGCGGCACTGCAGGCACTGCTCGGCGGCCTTGATGTCCTTGTTGGGGGTGAAGTGGTCCATCACCAGGGAGATCTTGCTCTTGTCAAAGACCCCGGTGAACCCCTCCTTGTCAAACTCCCGGATGGCCACGGGAGAGGTGATGTCGTTGCCCAGGACCATGTCCAGCTTGGCCCGGATCAGCTGGCCGGCCTTCACTTCCGGCAGGCCGGCGTGGGCAGCGAGGATTTTTTGCGTCATTGTCATTCCCATAGGAAAAACCTCCTCTTTTGAAGTTGCGATGGATGTCAGGGGGAACCCGGCGGGGGTTCAGTCGTGGGTGGGGATAAACTGCTTGACCTTGTTCTCCCGGTTCACAGCGGTGATGAGGGCATAGACCGAGGCCATGGTGATGTCGCTGTCCACCCCTACGCCCCAGTAGTGGTTGCCCTCGTCGTCGGCGATGACCACGTAGGCCGAGGCCAGGGAGTCAGAGTCGGTCTCCAAGGCGTGCTCCTCGTAGTCCACAAACTGGTACTTGATGTCGGGGTTGGCGATCTTCAGCACGTTGCTCACGGCGTCCAGGGGGCCGTTGCCCCGGGCGCTGAGGTAGAAGAGCTGGCTGCCGATGGCCAGGGTGACGTCGGCCACGGTGGAGCCCCCCTCCCGCAGCCAGGAGATGTCCTGCAGGGCGATGGGCTCGTCCTTGTTCTGGTACTCGTGCTGGAAGGCCACCAGGATCTCGCTGGGGGTGAGCTCCTTGTGGGCGTGGTCGGAGATGCCCTTGATGAAGTAGCCCACCTCGGTGGCCATCTCCTTGGGCAGGTCGTAGCCGAAGTTGTGCTCCAGGATGTAGGAGATGCCCCCCTTGCCGGACTGGCTGTTGATGCGGATGACGTCGGTCTCGTACTCCCGGTTGACGTCGTGGGGGTCCAGGGGGAGGTAGGGGACGGTCCAGTATTTTTCCTCCCGCTCTTCCCGGAAGTGCATCCCCTTGGCGATGGCGTCCTGGTGGGAGCCGGAGAAAGCGGCAAACACCAGGTGGCCGGAGTAGGGCTGGCGGTACCCCACGGACATACCGGTCAGGCGCTCATAGCACTCCACGATCTTGGGCATGTCGGAGAAGTCCAGCTGGGGGTCCACCCCGTGGGTGAAGAGGTTCATGGCCATGGTGATGATGTCCACGTTGCCGGTGCGCTCCCCGTTGCCGAAGAGGGTGCCCTCGATCCGCTGGCCCCCGGCCAGCAGGGCCAGTTCCCCGGAGGCCACGGCGGTGCCCCGGTCGTTGTGGGGGTGGATGGAGACGATGACGTTCTCCCGGTCATGGAGGTGCTTGCTCATGTACTCGATCTGCTGGGCATAGACATGGGGCATGGACATCTCCACGGTGGAGGGGAGGTTGATGATCACCTGCCGCTCCGGCCGGGGTTTCCACACGTCGATGACGGCGTTGCAGATCCGCAGGGCGAACTCCATCTCCGTACCGGTGAAGCTCTCGGGGGAGTACTCGAAGCGGAAGTTGGTCTCCGGCATTTTGGCGGCGTACTCGTCAAAGAGCTTGGCTCCGGAGACGGCGATGTCCACGATCTCGTCCTCGCTCATCCGGAAGACCTGCTGCCGCTGGGCGAAGGAGGTGGAGTTGTACAGGTGGACCACCACGTTTTTGGCGCCCTTGATGGCATCGAAGGTCTTTTTAATAATATGGGGGCGGGACTGGGTGAGCACCTGGATGGAGACATCCTCAGGGATCAGGTGGTCCTCGATGATGGTGCGCAGAAACTCGTACTCGGTCTCCGAGGCGGCGGGGAAGCCCACCTCGATCTCCTTAAAGCCCACCTCCAGCAGCAGGCGGTAGAACTCCAGTTTCTCCTCCAGGTTCATGGGGGTGATGAGGGCCTGGTTGCCGTCCCGCAGGTCGACGCTGCACCATTGGGGGGGCTGGGTGAGGCGCTCCTTCTGCATCCAGTCCAGGCAGGGTTCCGGGGGCATGTAGTATCCCGGGCGGTACTTGTTGTAGTTTTTCATGGCGTGGGTCCATTCCTTTCATGGTGGGATGGCCGCGGATGCGGCGTTTTGTTGGAGAAAGGGGCGGAGACGACGAAAAAGCCTTCGTCTCCACCAGAAGAGACGAAGGCCAAACAGCTTCCGCGGTACCACTCTTATTGGCGTCCAACAACGCCCACTCAAATAGCTCACACTCCGGGGTGAGACGCCAGCTCGCTCCATACGGCCTTGCACCCAACGGCCGCTCTCTGGGATGGAGACAGAAAAGGCATATTCCCTTCATCGCGTGTCGATATTGAATTTTCACTTCCTACAGGATAGCGGATAACCCCCTGGTTTGTCAATGGGGGAAGGTCAAAAATTTCAAAAAATCCTGGGGGAGATTTTTGGCGCCCGCCCGCCGGGTGGGTGAGGCAGGTCACGCCAGGACCTGCCCCAGACCCTTTGCCTGGGCGGCCAGGTAGACGTTCCGGGCGGCGATGGCGTCGAACACCGCCATGCCCACGGATTTGAAATACCGGGTGTGGGGGAGGGCAGGCGGGCTTCCCGCCCCCTTGGCCAGCAGATAATCCCCGAAGTAGCGCAGCCCCTCCGGCTTCAGGGCGCCGGAGGCCAGGGGCTGGCACAGGTCGCCGCTCTCCTGGCAGGCGAAGGGGAGCTCCAGAAAGACCTCCTGGGTGGCCGACCAGATGGCCTCGGGAATCTCCCGCATGTCCGGCTGCCAGGAGCCGATGGCGATGAGGCACTTGCCCCGGAAGGGGGCGGGGTCGTCGGCGAAGAGGGGGGCCTTGGCGGGGGTGGCGGTGACCACGATGTCGCTTTTGGCCAGCAGGGTATCCGGGTCGGGGCAGAGTTCGATGGTGAAGGTCTTGGGGGCTGCCATGGCCTCCAGCTGTCGGCAGAAGGGCCCCAGGTCCTTGCTGCCGTGGTTGTACAGGTAGACGGTGCGGATGGGCCGCACCTGGCACAGGAAGGTCAGCTGATGGAGCCCCTGAACCCCGCAGCCCACCAGGCCGGCGGTGGCGGCCCCCTCCGGGGCCAGGTGCCGGGCGGCCAGGCCGCCGATGGCCCCCGTGCGCAGGGCGGTGAGGGTGTTCCCCTCCAGCAGGGCCACCGGCTGGCCGGTGGCCCCCTGGCTGAGTAGCACGGTGCCATAGAGGGAGGGGAGCCCCCGGCGGGCGTTGTCCGGGCTGGAGGCGATGAGCTTGGTGGCGGCATATCCCCCGGCAAAGCAGGGCATGGTGGCCAGGGTAGTCCGCCCCTGGGTGAGGGCGGAGCGGTCTGCCATGGCGCACTGGCCCTGGGCAAAGAGGAGGAAAGCCTCCTCCACGGCGGCCATCATCTCCTCATAGGAGAGGGCCTGGCGGATGTCGGAAGGGCTGAGATAACGCATGGCTGCCATCCTTTCCCGTAAGGTTTCGTGTGTTGCGGTCTCTATGATACCACATCGGCCTGCCGGGGGGAAGGGGGCCTTTGGGCCCGGGCCCCGCAAAGTGCACAAAGGGAGATCGAGGGGCCCGGAGAAAAATTTCCCCCGGGCCGGGAAAAATCTCTCTCACGCCCCTTTACTTTATCGAAGTAGTGTGATAACATACTAAATAACCGAGAGAAAGGAGTCCACGCCATGGAACTGGACTGGAACATCCTGCGCAGGGAGGAGCAGACCATGTACCGCCTGCGGGGGTTATATGAGCGATACGGCTACCGCCG
>DXDK01000044.1 GCA_019115545.1 Candidatus Evtepia faecavium | reverse complement strand
GGGATACCCCGAAGGATATCCCAGACCAGAGTGGGGAGTCCAGAGGGGAGAAACTCTCCCCTCTGGTGTTCTTTCCTCCATTTCTCACAGGAGAAATGGAGGCCGCCGGCAGGCACTCCCCCGGGGCTCTGCGCCCCGAGGCCGGTCCAAGGGGCAGGGCCTGTAGGGTCCGTACCAACGGGGGCGGGCCCCCGGCCCAACGCTGCGGGTCTCCCCTGCGCCCCGTCCAGACGGGACGGCGTCCCGACGCCGCCCGCCCCCCCGTGCTGGGGTCAGTACATCTCCACCAGGGCCCGGAGGCGGCAGGCCTGGTCCCAGCTGCCCTGGGCGTGGTCCTGGAACAGGGCCCGGAGGCAGGGGTCCTCGGTGGCCTCCGCCCCGGCCAGGTAGGCCGCCATGGCCTCCTGCTCCCGGTGGAAGCGGCGGCGGAGGGTGCCTAAGTAGCTGGTCACCGGGGGGCAGGGGGTCCCCTCCGGCCAGTACCGGGCCCCGGTGATGAGGAAGCAGGCCGCCGAGAGGGCCTTGGCCCGGCGCTTCTTCTCCCCCGCCAGGGCGGCGAGGACCCGCCCCGGCTGGCCCCCCGCCCGGCGGGCCAGGGTCTGGTACTCCCGGCCGTCGGCCAGCTCCCGGCGGATGAGGCT
This sequence comes from Candidatus Evtepia faecavium, assembly GCA_019115545.1. GTDB lineage: Bacteria > Bacillota > Clostridia > Oscillospirales > Oscillospiraceae > Evtepia > Evtepia faecavium. Next base: position 14,049 of record DXDK01000044.1, on the reverse strand, counting down.
TTGCAGCAGGGGGACGCTCTCCTCACACCCGGGGCCCAGGACCCCGGCGGGCTGGGGGAAGTCGCTCCGGGGCCGGCCGGGAGCGCGGAGGACGGGGAGGGCAGGCTGGGCCTCCCCCTCCGGCTGGGAGGCGGCGGCCTCCGGGGCGGGACCGGGCCGGTCTGGCTGGTCGGGCTGGGGGGCCTCCGGGGCGGCCTGTTCCTCCGGGGCGGCCTGGGCCTCTGGAGCCTGCCCCCAGGGCAGGGGGCAGGCCGCCTCCCGGCCGGCCATGACCCGCTGCCACACCCGGGCGAAGATCTCCCGCTGTTCCTGGTCCTTGGGCGGGGTGGGGATGGGTTGTTCCATGGGATCTCCTCCTTTTTCGTTTCCCCATCCTATGCCCAAGGGGGGGATTGTGTCCCTCCGGGGGACATTTCCTGGAAGTTTTTCCCCCCAGGGAGGGCCAAGTCTCTTGACAGACCGGCCGTTGACCATTAAAATAAATTTCAGTATAAATTGGCGGGCAGAGGGCGCCCTCTCCGGAGGGCTCCGGGACCCCTGCCCGCTTTCCGCGGCGCCGTACCCTCGCCAACGGGACCCGGCCGCCGCGCATTTTATGCGAAATTTCAATAGAAAGGGAGGTGTGTCCCGACAGTATGCTGCCCGAAATCCTGATCGGTGTGATCGCTTTTGTGGTCGCCCTTGTGATAGGGATCCCCTTGGGCGTCCTCTACCGCAAGAAAGTGGCGGAAAAGGAGATCATCAGCGCCGAGGAAGAGGCCAAGCGCATCATCAACGAGGCCATCAAGAGCGCCGAGAGCAAAAAGCGGGAAGCCCTGGTGGAGGCCAAGGAGACCATCCTGGCCGAGAAAACCGCCTATGAGAGAGAAGCCAAAGACCGCCGCGCGGAACTGCAGGAGCAGGAGCGCCGCCTCCAGCAGAAGGAAGAGACCCTGGAGCGGAAGCTGGAAAACGTGGAGCGGAAGGAGGAATCCTACGCCGCCCGCCTGGCCAACCTGGAGGAGGCCCGCAGCCAAGTGGCCAAACTCCAGGCCGAGCAGATGGAGACCTTAGAGCGGATCTCCGGCTACACCGCCGAGGAGGCCAAGGAATACCTCATCGCCAAGCTGGAGACCGAGGTCACCCACGAGGCCGCCATGAAGATCAAGGAAGTGGAGGCCCGCTTCAAGGAGGAGGCCGACGCCAAGGCCAAGGAGATCGTGGGCCTGGCCATCCAGCGGTGCGCCGCCGACCACGTGGCCGAGGTCACCGTCTCGGTGGTCCCCCTGCCCAACGACGAGATGAAGGGCCGGATCATCGGCCGGGAAGGCCGGAACATCCGCACCCTGGAGACCCTCACCGGGGTGGACCTCATCATCGACGACACCCCGGAGGCCATCACCGTGTCCTGCTTTGACCCGGTGCGCCGGGAGATCGCCCGGCTGGCCCTGGAGAAGCTCATCCTGGACGGCCGGATCCACCCCGCCCGCATCGAGGAGATGGTGGAGGCCGCCAAACGCGAGGTGGACGCCACCATCAAAGCCGAGGGCGAGCGGGCCGTGCTGGAGACCAACGTCATGGGCCTGCACCCCGAGCTCATCAAGCTCCTGGGCCGCATGAAGTACCGCACCAGCTACGGCCAGAACGTGTACAACCACTCCATCGAGGTGGCCCAGCTGGCCGGCCTCATGGCCGCCGAGATCGGCGAGGACGTGGCCACCGCCAAGCGGGCCGGCCTGCTCCACGACCTGGGCAAGGCCGTGGACCACGAGGTGGAGGGCTCCCACGTCACCATCGGCGTGGAGCTGGCCCGGAAGTACAAGGAGAGCAAGGACGTCATCCACGCCATCCACGCCCACCACAACGACGTGGAACCCCAGACCGTCATCGCCTGCCTGGTGCAGGCGGCCGACGCCATTTCCGCCGCCCGACCCGGCGCCCGGCGGGAAAACCTGGAGAACTACATCAAGCGCCTGGAAAAGCTGGAGGAGGTCACCTCCTCCTTCCGGGGCGTGGAGAAATCCTACGCCATCCAGGCCGGCCGCGAGGTGCGCATCATCGTCAAGCCCGAGGTGGTCAGCGAGGACGAAATGGTCCTGCTGGCCCGGGAGATCACCAAGCGCATCGAGGACGAGCTGGAGTACCCCGGCCAGATCAAGGTCCACCTCCTCCGGGAGGTCAAGGTCGTGGAGTACGCCAAGTAAGCCCCAACCAACCCCCATCCACTCCCCCCGCCCCCAGGCAGCCCGCCTGGGGGCGGGGATTTTTTCTCCCCAAACCCCTGGGCTTTTGTCTCCCTTGCCGGGGCGGGGCGGGATTTTTCGGCCATTTTTTGCCCTTTTCTCCCTTCCGCTTTGGGGGAAAATCTTTTATAATAAAGTGATTACTTATCGCTATCTGTCCGTGAAAGGGGGACACCGCCATGGAATTTCGCCTCTTGGCCGTGGGGGACGTGGTCACCGAGGGGGGGCTGGACTGCCTGCGCCGGTACCTGCGGCCCCTCCAGCGGGAGCTGGACGTCCACTTCACCGTGGTCAACGGGGAGAACGCCGCCGGCCTGGGCCTGCTCCCCCACCACGCCGAAGAGATCCTGGACGCCGGGGCGGACGTGGTCACCCTGGGCAACCACACCTGGAACCGCCGCCAGATCGTGGACACCCTGGAGGACAACCCCTACCTCCTCCGGCCGGCCAACTTCGCCCCCAACCTCCCCGGCCGGGGGTTCGGGGTGTACGACGCCCCCCGGGGGCTGCGCGTCGGCGTGCTGAACCTCATGGGCCGGTTTGAGCTGGACAGCAATTTAGACTCCCCCTTCCAGGCGGCCGACCGGATCCTGGCCGGGCCGGGGCGGGAGGCCGACCTGCTCTTCGTGGACTTCCACGCCGAGGCCACCAGCGAGAAGGGGGCCCTGGCCTGGTACCTGGACGGCCGGGTCCAGGGGGTGTGGGGCACCCACACCCACGTGCCCACGGCAGACCCCCAAGTCCTCCCCCGGGGGACGGGGTTCATCACCGACCTGGGGATGACCGGGCCCGCCCGGTCCATCCTGGGGGTGAAGCCGGAGAACTCCGTGGCCCGCTTTCTGGGCCAGCTCCCCCGGCGGTACGAGGGGGCCGGCGGCCCCAACAAGCTGGGGGCGGTGCTGTTCACCGTGGACACCGACGCCGGCCGGTGCCTGTCGGTCACCCGGGTGGACCGGAGCGACCCCTTAGACTGACCCCATCCTGACCCTTCCCCGAAAGGAGGTGCCCCCATGCTGACCTTTCTCCACGCGGCCGATCTCCACCTGGACTCCCCCTTCCACGCCCTGCCCCCCGACCGGGCGGCCGAGCGCCGGCGGGAGCAGCGGCAGCTGCTGGACCGCCTGGCCCAGGCGGCCCACCAGGCCCAGGCCGACCTGGTCCTCCTGTGCGGGGACCTCTTCGACGGGCAGCGGGCCCGGCCGGAGACCGTCCAGGCCCTCTACCACACTTTAGAGGAGCTGGAGGTCCCCGTCTTTCTCGCCCCGGGGAACCACGACCCCGCCGTGGACGACTCCCCCTATGCCCGGCTGCCCTGGCCGGGGAACGTCCACGTGTTCACCGCTCCCCAGCCGGAGCGGGTGGCCCTGCCCCAGCTGGGGGTGGTGGTCTACGGCAGCGCCTTCACCGGCCCCCACCGGCTGGAGGGGCCCCTCACCGGCTTTCACGCCCAGGAGGAGGGGGAGGCCCTTCTCCTGGGCTGCTTCCACGGGGACCCGGCCTCCCCCCACAGCCGGTACGGGCCCATCACCACCCAGGAGATCGCCGCCTCGGGGCTGCACTACCTGGCCCTGGGGCACCTGCACACCGCCAGCGGCCTGCAGCGGGCGGGGTGGACCTATTACGCCTGGCCCGGCTGCCCCGAGGGCCGCGGCTTTGACGAGACGGGGGACAAGGGGGTCTATCTGGGCCAGATGGATGACCGGGGCCAGGTTTCCCTGGAGTTCGTCCCCCTGGCCCGGCGGCGGTACCTCACCCCCACCCTGGACATCACCGGCCAGGACCCGGAGGAGGCCCTGCGGGCCTTCCTCCCCACCGCCCGGGGGGAGGACATCGTCCGCCTCACCCTGGTGGGGGAGCGGGACGAGAACAACGAGCCCGACCTCACCGCCCTCACCGCCCTGGCCTCGGGATATTTTTACAGCGCCGCCCTCTATGACCAGACCACCCTGCCCCAGGCCCTGTGGGCCCGGCAGGAGGAGGACACCCTCACGGGCCTGTTCCTCCGGGCCATGGCCCGGCGCATCCAGGCCGCCGGGCCGGACCAGCGGCCCCTGCTGGAGCGGGCGGCCCGCTTTGGCCTGGCCGCCCTGGAAGGAAGGGAGGAACCCCGATGAAGCTGCGGAAACTCACCGCCACCTTCGGCTGCCTGGAGGGGGAGAGCCTGGAATTCGGCCCGGGGCTCACCCTCATCGGGGCCCCCAACGGCAGCGGCAAGTCCACCTGGTGCGCCTTTCTGCGGACCATGCTCTACGGCCTGGACACCCGCCAGCGGGACCGGAAGGGGGCCCCCGCCGACAAGAACCGCTACCGCCCCTGGAGCGGCGCCCCCATGGAGGGCCTGCTGGAGTGCGAGCAGGACGGCCGGGTGCTGGAGCTGCGCCGCACCTCCGCCAGCGGGGTGCCCATGGGGGACTTCTCCGCGGTGTACCAGGACACCGGCTTGCCGGTGCCGGGGCTCACGGCGGAGAACGCCGGGGAGGTCCTCACGGGCCTCACCGCGGAGGTGTTTGACCGGTCGGTCTTTCTCCGCCAGGCCGGCCTGGCGGTGACCCAGAGCCAGGCCCTGGAAAAGCGCATCAACGACCTGGTCTCCTCGGGGGAGGAGGACGTGTCCTTCTCCGAGGCCCACGACCGGCTGAAAACCTGGCTCCACCGGCGGCGGTACCACAAGAGCGGCCGCATCCCCGTGCTGGAGGCCGAGGCCGACCAGCTGCGCCAGGGGGCGGCCCGCACCGCCGGCCTGCGGCAGCAGCTGTCCCAGCTCCAGGACCGGGCGGCGGAGCTGCGCCGCCAGCGGGACCGGTGGGACCAGCGGCTGAGCCAGGAGACCGACAAGTTCCAGACCATGAGCCAGCAGCGCTTTGCCCAGGCGGCGGCGGAGCTGGACGCGGCCCAGCTGCACCTGCAGACCCTCCTGGCCCGGCAGCGGGCCCAGGCGGTCCAGGCCGAAGGGGACGCCCAGGAGATCCAGGAGGAGGTCCAGGACCTCCACCGGGCCCTGGCCAGCCGCCGCCGGCTGATGACGGGGTTTGTCACCCTGGTGGTGCTGCTCACCCTGGTGCTGGGGGCGCTGTATGTCCTGCCCCGGTTCGTGCTGCCCCACTTCCCGGGCTTTCCCCTCGACCTGCCCCTGCTCCCCCTGCTGGTGCTGGCGGCGCCCGCCGGGGTCCTGTGGGTGCTGGTGGGGGTCCTGGCCCTGGTGCGGCGGGCCTGCGACCGCCGGGACCGGCGGGAGGCCGCCAGCCTCCAGGCCCTGCTGGAAACCCAGTCCCAGGCGGACACCGACCTGGCCCGGGACCTGCGGGAGGCCCAGATCCGCCGGGACCACGCCCAGAAATACTTCGAGGCGGTGAGCCAGCAGGGGGGCGGGCCCTACCTGCCCCCGGAGGCCGAGGTCTGCCGGACCTCCCTCCACCAGGCCGAGCGGGAGATCGCCCAGCTGGAGGGGCAGCTCCGGGCCCTGGAGGACCCCGTGCTGGCCGACGCCCAGCTGGACCAGGTGGAGGAGGAGCTGGCCCAGCTCCAGGGGGACTACGACGCCCTCACCATCGCCATGGAGGCCCTCCAGGAGGCCGAGGACCAGCTCCACGCCCGCTTCTCCCCCCGGCTGAGCCAGCGGACGGAGGACTACTTCGCCCGGCTCACGGAGGGGGAGTACACCCGGGTGTCCCTGGACCGGGACTTCTCCGTCACCGTGGGGCAGGAGGGCTCCCTGGCCGACCGGCCCCTGGCCCTGCTGAGCCAGGGCACCCGGGACCAGCTCTACCTGGCCCTGCGGCTGGGGGTGGCCGACCTGGTCCTCCCCGACCCGGGGGCCTGCCCCCTGATCCTGGACGACGCCCTGCTGGCCTTTGACGACGACCGCCTGGCCATGGCCCTCCACCTGCTCATGGTGCTGGCGGAGGACCAGCAGGTGATCCTCTTCACCTGCCAGCACCGGGAGTTCTTCATGCTGGAAGAGGAGGAGGACCACGACCTCACCCGGATCACCCTCCCCGGGTTTTGATTTCCCGTTGCCATCCCCGGCAAACGGGGGTATAATGAGAGGGCAGCCCAGAACCAGCCCGGCGGGGGCCTCCCCCCTCCGGTTTCCCAGATAGGAGGTCATCCCATGGCAGACACCCACCACACCCCGGACCCGGCAGAGGCCACCCCGCAGGCAGAGGCCGCCCCCCAGACGGAGGCCGCCCCCCAGGGGGACGCCCCGGCGGTCCAGGAGAAGAAGAAGAAACCCGGGGCCTTCGGGGCCGACGTGTACACCTGGCTCCAGGCCCTGGTGGTGGCCCTCACCGCCCTGCTGCTGCTGTTCACCTTCTTCGGGCGGATCATCGGGGTGGACGGCCACTCCATGGACCCCTCCCTGAACGATGGGGACATGCTCTTCCTCCAGTCCATCGCCTATGAGCCAAAGCAGGGGGACGTGGTGGTCCTCCACAAGGACTTTGGGGACATCACCACCCCCATCGTCAAGCGGGTCATCGCCACCGAGGGGCAGACGGTGGAGATCGACTACGCCACCGGCACCGTCTACGTGGACGGGGTGCCCCTGGAGGAGGACTACATCATGGAGCCCATGGTGCGGCCCGACAGCCCCTATTCCCAGGGGACCTATTGGGAGGTCCCTGAGGGGTGCGTCTTCGTCATGGGAGACAACCGCAACCACTCCGCCGACAGCCGGGACGACCGCCTGGGCCCGGTGGATGAGCGGTACATCCTGGGCAAGGCCATCTGCACCCTGCTCCCCTTCCAGCACATGGGGCTGGTGGAGTGAGGAGGTGAACCCATGCGACTGGACAAGTGGCTGAAAGTCTCCCGGCTCATCAAGCGCCGCACCGTGGCCAACGAGGCCTGCGACAACGAGCGCATCTCCGCCAACGGCCGGGTGGTGAAGGCCTCCTACGACGTGAAAGTCGGCGACCGGCTGGAGATCCGCTTCGGCGCCCGGACGGTGAACCTGGAGGTCCTCTCCGTCACCGAGCTGAAGGGCAAGGAGAACGCGGCGCTGATGTATAAGGAACTGTAAGGAAAAACGGCAGGGGCCGGGAAGTTGAACTTCCCGGCCCCTTTTTGGGGCGGAATCTATTCCGAAAACCGGTGCAGACGCACACTTTTTCGGAACAGAGTGGGAGAACCCATTGACGGCCCCGGGGAAAATTGGGTATACTGTATTCCGAAAACCGGTGCAAGGGCACACTTTCTCGGAATGGAGGGGTTTTATGGAAATCCGGCGGGACGTGTATCTGGATAAACTCATCCGCAAGAAGCAAAACGGGCTCATCAAGGTGGTCACCGGGGTGCGGCGGTGCGGGAAGTCCTACCTGCTCTTCCAGCTGTTTCACAACCACCTGCTGGCCTCCGGGGTGCCGGCAGACCACATCCTCGAGGTCGCCCTGGACGACCGCAGCAACAAAGCCCTCCGGGACCCCGACGCCATGCTGCGGTATGTGAAGGCGTCCATCCGGGACCAGGGGGACTACTACATCATCCTGGACGAGGTGCAGTATATGGCGGAATTTGAGGACGTCCTCAACAGCCTGCTGCACATCCCCAACGCCGATGTCTACGTCACCGGAAGCAACTCCCAGTTCCTCTCCTCCGACGTGATCACCCAGTTCCGGGGCCGGGGGGACGAGGTCCACGTCTTCCCCCTCAGCTTCCGGGAATACGCCGCCGCCTATCCCGGCCCCCCGGAGGATGCCTGGGACGATTACCTGGTCTATGGCGGGCTGCCTCTCATCCTGTCCATGACCACCGACGAGGACAAGGCCGCCTACCTCTCCGCCCTGTTTCAGAAGGTCTACCTCTCCGACATCGTGGAGCGCCACCGGGTGCGCAACCAGGCGGAGCTGGACGAGCTGGTGGACATTTTGGCCTCCGCCGTGGGCAGCTACACCAACCAGAGCAAGCTGGCGCGGACCTTCCGGAGCGTAAAACACAAGGCCATCAGCGACAAAACCCTAAAAAACTACATGGACTATTTGATGGACGCCTATCTCATCAGCAGGGCCAAGCGGTACGACATCAAGGGGAAGCGATACATCGGTTCCCCGGCCAAGTATTACTTTGAGGACGTGGGCCTGCGCAACGCCCGGCTGGGGTTCCGGCAGGTGGAGGAGACCCACCTCATGGAAAACATCCTCTACAACGAGCTCCGGCTCCGGGGCTACCAGGTGGACGTGGGGGTGGTCTCCCACTATGAAACCGGGAAGGAGGGGAAGCGGGGGAAAAAGCAGCTGGAGGTGGACTTCGTGGCCACCAAGGGCAGCGAAAGGCACTACATCCAGTCCGCCTATTCCCTGCCCACCCCGGAGAAAGCCCAGCAGGAGGCGCGCAGTTTGCTGCACATTCCCGACGCCTTCCGGAAACTCATCGTGGTGGGGGGCAACGCCAAGGTCCGCCGGGACGAAAACGGCATCCTCACCATCGGGCTGCGCCGCTTCCTCCTGGACGAGAACAGCCTGCACCTATAAACGCCACAGGACCCCGGGGCGGAATGGCCCCGGGGTCCAAACGTCTCAGCCTTCCGGCCTCCCCAAAGGCCGGAACAAATTAAAATCATAAACCCCCTGGCTCCGCCAGGGGGTTTATTCTTCTCACCCTGAGAGTGCCGGCTTCGCCGGCGCGGGTCAGGGTGCCATCTTGAAACAAGCGGCCCGCCGCTTGTTTCCTTGTCTGCCTCTCCCAAATTCGGGAGCCCAGCGAAGCGGGTCCCGAATTTCTTACTTGTCTACCGCGTCCTTCAGGGCCTTGCCGGCCTTGAAGGCGGGCACCTTGGTGGCGGGGATGGGGATGTCCTCCCCGGTCTTGGGGTTGCGGCCCATGCGCTCGGCGCGGACCTTGGTCTCAAAGGCGCCGAAGCCCACGATCTGCACCTTCTCCCCCTGGGCCAGGGCCTGGGTGATCTGGTGGATGGCGGCGTTCAGGCCGATCTCCACGTCCTTGCGGGAGAAGCCGGTCTCCTCGGCTACGCTCAGGATCAGTTCAGTTTTGTTCATTGGTTTTCTTCCCTTCTCTTGTTTCTTTTCATGCGCGGGGTTCCGGGTGTTTCTCCCGGTTCCACAGGTCCATGAGCTGGTCCACGGAGAGCTCCCCCATGTCCCGCCCCTGGGCTGCGGCGGCCGCCTCCACCCCGGCGAAGCGGCGGATGAACTTTTCACACGTCCCCGCCAGGGCGTCCTCGGCGTCTATCTGAAAGAACCGGGCCACTTTCACCGCCGCGAACAGCAGGTCGCCCAGCTCCTCCTTGATGTTGCTATGGTCCGCCACGGCGGACTGGAGCTCCCCCAGCTCCTCGGCCAGTTTGTCCATGGCGGCCTGGGCGTCGGGCCACTCGAAGCCCGCCTTGGCCGCCTTGGCCTGGATCTTCTCCGCCCGCCACAGGCCGGGCAGGCTCTTGGCCACCGACTGGAGGGTGGCGGTGTAGGTGGTCTGCCCCTTCTCCTGGCGCTTGAGGGCCTCCCAGCTGTCGGGGGAGGCCTCCCCCTCGCCGAAGACGTGGGGGTGGCGGAAGATGAGTTTCTTGCAGATCCCGTCGGCCACGTCGTCCAGGGTGAACCGGCCGGCGTCCTCCTCGATGGAGGCGTGGAAGAGGACCTGGAGGAGCACGTCCCCCAGCTCCTCCCGCAGGTGCTCGGGGCTGCCCTCGTCGATGGCCTCGGCCACCTCGTAGGCCTCCTCGATGAAGTTGCGGCGGATGCTCTGGTGGGTCTGTGCCCCGTCCCAGGGGCAGCCCCCGGGGTGGCGGAGGAGGGCGACGATCTGCCGCAGGTCCTCCACGGTGTAGTGGGGTTTCTCCTTAAAATTTATCATACTGTATCATATCCTTCCCGTCCCCGCAAGGGGTTTTCGGGGTTTTCTCCCCAAAGGCCGGGTTTTTTTGCCTCAGCGGATGTGGAGGAGCCTGGCGATCTTCTCCCCCTTGGGCATCAGGGACAGATCGTCCCGGGAGACGATCCGCAGCACCACCACCAGCAGGGCGTAGATCACCACCGCCACGACGATGGCCCCCGCCACCGCCAGGGTGTTGCCCAGGTGGCCGGAAAGCAGGCCGTAGCACCCCCAGGCGGCGGCCCCCATGAGGGCGGCGGCCAGGGTGGGCTTCACAAACACCCGGAGGTATTTCGGGGGGTGGGGGGTGACCCGCTTGATGGCCAGCAGCTCCAGGATGGAGACGATGGCGAAGCAGGCCAGGGTGCCCACCGGGGCCCCCTCGATGCCGATGGCGGGCACCTGCACCAGGATGAAGTTCACCGCCAGCTTGATGGCGCTGCCGATGGCGATGAACCAGATGGGCAGGGCCGCCCGGCCGTTGGCCTGGAGGATGGCGTTGCACAGGAGCATGATGCACACGAAGATGGAGGCGATGCCCAGCACCAGCAGGCAGTGGGTGCCCACCTCCTGGTTGGTCTCGGGGTAGAGCAGCTGGATGATGGGCCCGGCCAGCACCGCCAGCCCCACCCCGGCAGGCAGGGCCAGCAGGGCCCCCACCCGGAGGGCGGACTCGGCGATCTTCCCGGCCCCCACCTTGTCCTTCTTGGTGAGGGCAGCGGAGACCGCGGGGACGATGCAGGCCGTCAGGGAGACCATGAAGGCCGCCGGCAGGTTATAGATGGTGATGGCCTTCTGGTAGCAGCCGTAGAGGCTCACCGCCAGCTCCTCGGAATAGCCCAGGGCGCTTTGCAGCAGGTTCTGCACCTGGATGGTGTCCAGATACGTGGTGATGGGCACCACCGAGGAGCTCAGGGTGATGGGCACGGCGATGACCACCAGGGTCTTGAGGATGCGCCCGGCACGCTCCGGCCGGTCGGTGGCCGGGGGGAGGCTCCGGGGGCGGCTGCGGCGGTGGTGGCGGACCATCAGGTAGAGCAGGGCCACCAGGCCGCTGGCGGTGACCCCCCCAATGGCCCCGGCGGCGGAGATCTCACTGCCGAAGCCCAGGTAGAGCAGGTACCAGGCCAGGGCCAGGCCCACGATGAGCTTGGTCAGGGCCTCCAGCACCTGGGACACCGCCGTGGGCACCATGTCCGAGTGGCCCTGGGCATAGCCCCGGTAGGCCGACATGACGCACACGAAGAAGCAGGACAGGGCCATCACCCGCACGGCGGGGGCGGCCAGGCTGTCCCCCTGGAGGTTGGCCAGGGGCTGGGCGAAGATCAGCATGATCAGGCTGCTCACCGACCCCAGCACCAGGAAGGCGATCAGGGCCACCCGGAACACCCGGTTGACCTGGTTCCGCCGGCCCAGGGCGTTGGCCTCGGAGATGGTCTTGGACATGGCCACCGGCAGGCCGGCCTGGGAGATCATCAGCAGCAGGTTATAGATGGCATAGGCGTTGTTGAAATGGCCGAAGCCCACGTCCCCCAGGATGCGGCCCAGGGGGATCTTGTACAGGGCCCCGATGACCTTCACCACGGCGATGCTGGCGGCCAGGATGGCCGCCCCGCCGAAGAAGGTGTTGCTGGTAAGCGATGGTTTCTTCAAAACAGGCGATCCCTCCAATTACCGGGGCGCGGCGTCCCCGAAGAGCTTGGGCAGGGCGTACTGCCGCACCTCGGCCAGGATTTGGTCCAGGTCCAGGGTGAGGAAGGTCCCGTCCTTGTATATGACCTTGCCCCGGGCCATATTCATCACCACGTCGCTGCCGTGGGCGGAATAGACCAGGTGGTCCGTCACGCTGTGGCAGGGGGTGAGGTGGGGCCGGGTGAAGTCCACCAGGATCAGGTCGGCGGTGTACCCCGGGGCGATGACCCCGGTCTTGCGGCCCAGGGCCCGCCCCCCGTCCCGGGTGGCCATGGCCAGCACGTCCCGGGGCAGCAGGGCCAGGGGGTTGTGGGTGACCCCGTTGTGGAGGACGGCGGCGAACTTCATCTCCTCGAACATGTCCTGGTTGTTGTTGGAGGAGACCCCGTCGGTGCCCAGGGCGACGTTCACCCCGGCGGCCTTCATGGCGGGGACCCAGGCCACCCCGGAGCCCAGCTTCAGGTTGGACACCGGGTTGTGCACGCAGGTGACCCCCTTGTCCGCCATGGCGGCCCAGTCCTCCTCGGTGGTCCAGACGCAGTGGGCGGCGATGGCCCGGGTGTCCCACACCCCGTAGCGGTCCAGGATGGCGAAGGGGGTCAGGCCCCAGCGCCCCTTGCAGGCCTCGTGCTCGGACTGGGTCTCGGACACGTGGACGTGCATCCCCAGGCCCTTCCGCTGGGCGTAGTCGGCCATCCACTGCCACAGGGGGACGTTGGAGGTGTATTCCCCGTGGACGGAGGCGTCCACCAGGATCTGGCCGTTCCCCGCCCCGTGGAACTCCTCGGTGAGGATCCGCTGGTTCTCGCAGTCCTTGCAGGTGTCGGGGCCGAAGTCCCCCGGGGCGCCGAAGTAGACCCCCCCGCAGGAGAGGTTGGCGGAAATTCCCGCCTCCAGCACCGCCTGGGCGATGTGGGTGGTGTGCATGTACATATCGGCGATGGTGGTGACCCCCCCGGCGATGAGCTCGGCCAGGGCCAGGTCCGCCCCGGCCCGGACAGCCCGGCCGTCCAGCTTGGCCTCGGCGGGGAAGATCCAGTCGTTGAGCCAGGTGTGCAGGTCGCACCCCCCGCCATAGCCCCGCATGAGGGTCATGGGGATGTGGGTGTGGGCGTTCACCAGGCCGGGCATGAGGACGTTGCCCCCGCAGTCGATCTCCTGGGTGAACGCCCCCGCCGGCCGGGTGGGGGTGACCGAGGCGATGGTCTCCCCCTCTACGACCACAAAGGCGTCATCCAGCACCGTGGCGGCCTCGTCCATCAGCAGGGCCCGGCAGTGGTGCAGCAGGATGCGTTCCATCTCAGCCCTCCCCTGCCTCGTCCAGGTGCTCCAGGCAGGCCAGCACCAGGGCGGAGAAGCGGTCCTTCGCCGCCTCCCCGGCGGCGATGACCTCCTCCTCGCTGAGCTTCTTGGGCAGCACCCCGGCGGCCATGTTGGAGATCAGGGTGAAGCCCAGCACGTCCATGCCGCAGTGGCCGGCGGTGATGACCTCCGGGGCGGTGGACATGCCCACGGCGTCCGCCCCTAAAATCCGGGCCATGCGGACCTCGGCAGGGGTCTCGTACTGGGGGCCGGGGAAGTACATGTAGACCCCCTCCCGCAAATGCAGGTCCAGGCGGCGGGCCTGCTGCCGGGCCAGGTCCTGGAGCTTGGGGGTGTAGAGATAGCTGGCGTCGGGGAACCGGGGGCCGAACTGGGGTAAATTCTCTCCCCGGAGGGGGGATTCCATGAAGATCTTGATCTGGTCGGTGATGAGCATGAGATCCCCGGCTTTGAAGTTCCAGTTCACCCCGCCGGCGGCGTTGGTGACCAGGAGGGTCTGGCAGCCCAGCAGGCGGAGGACCCGCACGGCGTAGCTGACCTCCTCGTAGGAGTAGCCCTCGTAGTGGTGGACCCGGCCCTGCATCACCGCCACGGGCTTGCCGGCCAGGGTGCCGAAGACCAGCTGCCCCTTGTGCCCCGGGGCGGTGGAGGACTTGAAGTGGGGGATGGCGGTGTAGGGCACGGCGATGGGGTTTTCCACCAGATCCCCCAGGTACCCCAGGCCGGAGCCCAGGACCAGGGCCACCCTGGGCCGGAAGTCCCCCAGTTTGGCCAGCAGGGCGTCGGCGCTCTGGCGGTATTGGTCAAAGGTATAGTTCATAGTCGTAGCCTCCCAACGGGGGCGGCGCCCCCGGGTGCTCCCGGCCGGGGCCGGGGCGGTGTTGTCGTTTTGTCAGTGCATACTGAGTTATCTTACACCACAGCGGGGGAAAAAGCAATGAAAATCCTTGCTGTTTCAAGGTTTTTTTACATTTGGGGGCATTTT